>JANNYV010000498.1:0-3021 GCA_031410275.1 Bacteroidota bacterium | reverse complement strand
AAAGAAGGTTGAAGAGAATTCTCATTTTCCCCCTGAGGTTCAAATTATATTTACAAATAAATGTGCGACTGCAGGTTGTCATAATGATAAAAGTTATGAGAATGCCGATGGAATAAATTTGACGTCATGGGAAGCATTATTTAAAGGCTCAGAGCATGGTTCAACGACCATTGCATTTTCACCGGCGCAATCTTCTTTATTGCAATTTGTAAATACCTATGACGATTTGGGGTTGAAAGCCTCGCCCTCTATGCCGTTGAACATGCCGGCATTAAGCAGAAATGAAATCATGGCCATTAAGTCATGGATATTAAATGGTTGCCCCAATAACAAAGGTGTCATTCCGTTTGCATCCAATGCATCTACAAGAGGTAAGGCCTATGTTACCAATCAGGGTTGCGATTTGGTGAGTGTGATTGATGCGGATTCGAAATTAATTATGCGTTATGTCAGAGTAGGAAAAGACCCTGTGCTGATTGAGCAGCCACATAATATTAAAGTATCAAAGGACGGTAAATATTGGTATGTCTGTTTTTCAAATGGGGCATGGTTTCAAAAATATGATGCCACAACTGATTCATTGGTTGCAGAAGTAAATATTACAGCGGGTAAATGGAATGTTATTTCATTGGCTTCTGATAATACAACGGCCTTCATCTCAGATTTTTCAAGTACAGGCAGAATTGCCGAAGTCAATCTTCAAACAATGACTTATAAAATACACTCTTCAGGGTTGTTTAGCAATCCACATGGTATTGCCTGCAGCCAAACAAATGATACCGTGTATATCACAGCTCAATATGGAAATATGATTTATCGCTTCATTCGTTCTGTTCCGGAGGTTGATAATATTTCATTGCAAAATGGTATTGCACCAATACTTACTTCCGGTATATTAGATCCGCATGAAATAATGATGAGCGAAGATTATAAGAAATATTTTGTCACTTGTCAGTCGAGCAATGAACTGCGTGTAATGGATGCAACTGCTGATACCATGTTGAAGGCAATACCGGTCGGAATTTTCCCGTTGGAGATGGCCATTTCAAAAAAGCGAAATTTACTATTTATTACTTGTCAGGAAGATATTAATCCTATTTACCC
Source organism: Bacteroidota bacterium (assembly GCA_031410275.1). GTDB lineage: Bacteria > Bacteroidota > Bacteroidia > Chitinophagales > Chitinophagaceae > OLB11. The sequence continues at coordinate 1,917 of JANNYV010000498.1, read as the reverse complement.
ATTTTTTAAAGGTTCTGTGTATGTCATTGATTTAAATACACTTGGTGTCATTAAAAAAATTTATGAGAAATTTTATCAACCTCATGGCATTGGTGTAGATGATACAAGAGATTTGCTTTATGTTTCCAGTACCAATGCGAATCCTTCAGGGCCCGCGCCACATCATGCTTCGGAATGTGCAGGGCGTAATGGTTTTTTTCATGTGATAGATTTGAATACCTGGGAAACAGTAAAAGAAGCATCGGAACTTTCGGTGTTCCCGTATAGTTTAAGTGTGAGGGAATAGGTGTAAGGAGTAAGTAAGGCATAAGGTGTAAGGCATAAGCGGGAGGTGTAAAATTTTCCGAGCGTGAGGGATGGTAGCGAAAATCCTTTTTGCCTTAACGCTGGCAGGGTTATAAGCGTTCCGGTAATTAAACCCTGCCAGCGTTTAAAGGCAAAAAGATTGCAGCGGACAGCCCGACCCCGAAGCAGAAAAACAACACAACGAAGGAGTGGTAGTTTTTCGCATTCGGGGGCACGCCCTGATTCTTTAATCAGGAAATACCCAACATGATAGCGTTTCTTTATATGATATTTTTGTATTCCTTATTCCTTACGACTTATGCCTTTTAAATACTTTCATTTATATTTGCACCCGATGAGTAAGAAAGGAAAAATATTAGTCGCCATGAGCGGTGGTATCGACAGTACCATTGCGTCACTCATGTTGCATGATGAAGGGTATGAAGTGATTGGTATTACTATGAAGACCTGGGATTATGCAACAAGTGGACATAGTAAAAGTAAAAAGGAAACGGGTTGCTGCAATTTAGATAGTTTTAATGATGCACGACTTGCTGCCGTGGAGCATGGATTTCCGCATTATGTATTGGATATACGTGATGAATTTGGTGGCGCGGTCATTGATAATTTTGTTGAAGAATATATGGCAGGTCGCACGCCTAACCCTTGTGTCATGTGCAATACGCATATCAAATGGAATGCCTTATTGAAACGTGCCGATGCATTAGATTGTGAGTTTATTGCAACAGGTCATTATGTGAATGTGCGCGAAGAAAACAACCGTCATATTATTTCAAAAGGGGTAGATGAAACCAAAGATCAAAGCTATGTATTATGGGGGCTTTCGCAAGCATGCCTTAGCCGAAGTATTTATCCATTGGGCAATTTATTGAAAACACAAGTTCGACAAATGGCCAATGATTACGGATATCCGGAGTTGGCAAAGAAAAGCGAGAGTTATGAAATTTGTTTCGTGCCTGATAATGATTACCGGAATTTTTTAAAGAAAAAAGTGGTCGGCCTTGAAGAAGAAGTGAATGGTGGAAATTATATACTGACAGACGGCACTATTATTGGTAAACATAAAGGCTATCCGTTTTATACCATTGGTCAACGCAAAGGATTAGATATTGCATTAGGCAGACCCATGTTTGTTACAAAAATAGAACCTGATACCAACACGGTGACCTTAGGTGATGAAGTAGAATTAGAAAAAATGGAAATGACCGTGGCACGGTTGAATATGATAAAGTATGATACAATAAAAGACGGTCAAACATCGTTTACTAAAATCAGGTATAAAACCAAAGGCACCGCATCGACCTTGTATAATGAAAACGGAAAAGTAAAAGTACTTTTCGATGATGCCGTAAAGGGACTTGCGCCGGGGCAATCGGCAGTTTTTTATGAAGGTGATGATGTGATTGGCGGAGGGATAATACAATAACAGATGTCAGATGCTCGATGTCAGATGTTCGGGAGATTTTCGTTGGTTGGATGTGTTGGATTTAAAATTTCAAAATCGAGCTTACATGAATTATTGCATTGAGCTAACAGCTATCTGCCAATGGCCAGCAACTAAAAAATCTCACGCGGAATCAAAAAATAATTAGTACTTTTAAAAGATGAAAA
>JANNYV010000497.1:0-3304 GCA_031410275.1 Bacteroidota bacterium | reverse complement strand
TTATTTTTCACTAAAAAACACAAAGGGGATAAAAACTCCTAGGATGGAGTCTGAATACAAAGACGAACGTCAATGTACTTTCGTTTGAGAAAGTTTGTTTTTTTCTAAAACAAATTATTGAAATCTGCTTAACCCCTTGATTTATAAGTATAGTGTACTAGAAATAAACTTCAAAAACAGGGATTCGACCTTTTTTCACACTTTAAATTATTGCTTCATCACCTTACCGGAGTGCCGAATTACGAGGAATAAGTATAAAAATCATGGCAAATAAATCACCTCTCTTTTCTTTAACTTCATCCAACTTCGAACAATATCATTATCATCTGGATGAATTTTTTTTGAAGTGATATACGATACCACATCTTCAAGACTATTGATTTGCGCGCTCTCATCTAAATAACCATATCCCTGATAGGTATACTCTTTAATAAATATAAAAGCACGTTCCTGATAATGCCGTCCATGATCGAGAATGAGAAAGTTGGGCTTGTTGTATGAGTATTCTTTAATAATTTGTGATGCCCTGAAATTATATTCATCTACGTCTTCCTTATTTGCGCAAATCCCTTTACATTTTTTTATCTGATGATTGAAACAAATACTCTCATCTGATGTGAGTCCGCAATACCGAAGACATAATTGTTTTTCGTCTATCCAGGCTTCTAATTTTTCGCGTGCAGACGTATAATTTGTAAATGATAACAACGGTTTTTCCGACTCATCATACGGAACAATATTAAAACTAATAATGGCTTGTTCATTTGTGGAGACATCAATATTGTGAGTAAATACATCCTTCTTTCGTTGACGATTGTAGAGTGGTTTATGGCTTTTTATTTCGTCTGATTCCATCAATAATGAAATAAGTTCACTACCCGTTTCTACAAAATCTACATTGGTCAATTCGTTGAGCATGGCCCTGCTTTTTTTCAAATCAGAGTTGTAATGACTCAACGCTCTGTTGTACATATTCACACTTTTACCAATGTAAATAATTCGTCCTTCTTTATCTAAAAAGTAATATACACCGCAACTCTCGGGAATTTTATCAAGTATATATTTCTTAATACTCTCGATTCGTGTGGTCATAATTTGACTAACACTTTTTGTTTTATATTCTTTGCTTTGTGTTTTTAATTGCAACAAAATATCCAACAATTTAGCCGTGGCCACTGCATCCCCTTCGGCCCTATGTCTGTTATGAATTTCAATACCAATAGAGGCGCAAAGATTTCCCAAACTATATGAACGTTTACCCGGCAGGAGTTTGCGGCTAAGTTTTACTGTGCAAAGTGTTTCTCTTTTAAATTTAAAACCAAGAGACGAAAATTCATCTTTAATAAAATTGTAATCAAAGCTTGAATTATGCGCCACAAAAATTTTACCTTCCGTAAAAGCTAAAATTTCGGTGGCTACTTCGTGAAATTTCGGTGCGTCTTTTACCATCTCATTGGTGATGCCGGAGATATTGGTAAAAAAACCGGAGATGTTACATTCAGGATTGATGAGTGTCGAAAATTTATCAATGACAGAAATGCCATCATGCACCAAAATACAAATATCAATAATGCGTCCTTTCTGAAACGCAAATTTTGAACCGCATGTTTCTATATCTACAATGGCAAACATGATTGCAATGTACAGAATACCAATGTGAGAAGTGCACTAGACCAATTATAATTTCACTCAACTGTTTCAAACACTTGTATCAGTCAGCATTTACCACTGTAAGATTTATTTTTAAGGACTGAAAAAAATCACATCTATATAATTATTCGCTCAATAGTTATGCAGTTAAGAATATAGGAATTATATTTCGAGTCAAAATAAAACAAATGAACAAGCTTACTTCAAAACTAATTACTGAATTTATCGGAACCATGTTTTTGGTACTCACTGCAATGTGCTCTTCAGGACCGCTGGCTCCATTGGCAATAGGTGGTGTGTTGATGGCAATGATTTATATGGGTGGCGATATTTCCGGAGCCCATTATAATCCTGCGGTGTCATTGGGTTTATTGGTTCGCGGAAAACTTTCGATGAATGATATGATTATGTATTGGGTGGCACAGTTTGCCGGTGCTGCATTGGCTGCAGTGGTTGCCAAAGTATTAGTGGGTCATGGTGGTGAAGGCAATGCATCTATCGATATTACGAAAAGCCTGATCGCTGAATTCCTGTTTACGTTTGCATTGGCAAGCGTTGTACTCAATGTTGCGACCAATAAAAAACAGGCCGGCAATAATTATTACGGCTTAGCCATTGGTTTTCTTGTGATGGCCGGTGCCGTAGCGGTTGGCGGTATCAGTGGTGGCGCATTTAATCCGGCGGTGGCTGTTGGAGCATCTATATTTGGTGCTTTTTCTTGGGCTAATATTTGGGTGTATTTAGTGGCTTGCTTTGCAGGTGGTGCCGTGGCAGGTATCATGCACAGAGTTAAGAACCCCGATGAATATGTAGATGCATAAGCATGAATTGTTCGTTGATTTGAAAGGCAAGATAAATCTCTTATCATTGTTATTCACTTAACCAATTCTTCTCAGGATTTTTATACGTATTAATCAGTGCATGAATATGCACAGTGTTTTCTTTTTCTTCCACTGTAAAATGAAACATAAAGGGGAAGCCGAAAATAGGTAAACACCGATAGTCTAAATAACGAACTTCAAAAAACGGATTGAGAATTAAAGATTCATAAGCAATTTGTAAAGAATCAAAAAATTTAAATGCGACTCTTTCGCTTTTGCTGAAATAATATGCTGCAGCTTCATCTATCTCATCATGAACTCTATCATAAATCAGCAGTTTAAAAGCCATATTTCTTTTTGAGTCTTTTGTTAGATTCTTCAACTGTAATGTAATCTGATGCCTTTGCCGATTTCCTCCTCTCATCAACCATTTGCATAATCTCAGGACTTATAGCATATTCGTTTTCTTTTGAAGATTTGTAATTAAATTTTTGAACAAGTGCCATAAAAAAATCATACTCTGCATCCGGAATATCAAGTGTTACCTGTTTCATTTTAAAATAATTAAAGTATAAACAAAGATATAAAATAATTCATAACAAGTTGCCTTGCAAATTTGAAACAAACGGGAGAAATATTCTTGTTGTAAAAGAAGAACAGAAAAGCGAATCCGCATTTATTTTATACCGAAGGGAATTTCTTCTCTTATTCTCCTTGTTAGTCCTTTACAATTTCACTATGCTTTATCATAGTTGTGTAGTGGCAACGATTGTAGCGGAAAGCCCGTAACCCGATGTAGAAAAACAAGCTGAGGAACGAAGCGTGAGTTTTTC
>JANNYV010000496.1:0-4089 GCA_031410275.1 Bacteroidota bacterium | reverse complement strand
GTCGGCTCCGATATCACATGAAGCAATAATATTTCCGCCTCCATTTCCTTTGCTAATGCATAACCTTTTTCGGCAACTATTTGCGCCGTAGGATTATAGTCTAAGGCTATCAGTATTTTTTTCATATTTTATTTATTTTTTATGTTTTAATTACACATTTCAGCATTGCCTTCCAACAGAATTTATTCGTTATCGCCGGTGCTATAATAATTATTCTCTTCGTCCTCACTACCAATTTCTTCGTTCATATCATCTAATTCAGAACCAGGCACATCTAAGTCATCACCCATCAATTCACTTCCCAATTCAGCCTCATTCAATTCTTCATACTCATGGCCTTCTCCCCTTTCCTCTGTATTTTTTTCCTGATCAATGTCTGATACTACTTTTTGTTGTTCATAAATATCTTCACCGGAAGGATATGAAGGATACGCAGAGAGTTCACCATTTTTTTCATTCTCTATCAACAAGTCATATTTATTTTTCATTTTAATTTTATTTACTTTTTATATTCTTGTTTGTGTACCTGTATAAAAGATGTGATGTACTTTAGATAATCAAGCGGTATTATTTTGCACCAATCAATGATTTGAAAAATAATTCTCAACAAAATTTTGCTGTTGATTTTCGCTCATTTCATTTGTTTGCCTAATACCAATTTTTATATGTTCAAAGCGGGTATCACCATTTAAAAATTTCATAAATTCAACTTTAGCATCAACAGGGCCAAAGAGTAATATTTCAGCATATCGTTCAATAGCCACACCTAGTTTTTTAAATGATTCTGTTTGCAAATGAAAGGCTTCATTTTGCATAGCGGCATCATTGACCTGTACATTATGAATTTCCTCTTGTTCATTATTTCGCAATGCATCCGGGACCTCATTGGTATACTCCATCAAATGAACACTCGAATGGCACATCCAAATACCAAGCTTTTTTATATCTTCCATGATTAATATTTTTTAGAAAAATGAGATCGTACAAATCGTTGTTGCTCCCCTTCATTCATCTTGTCAGTATTTTTGACCTCAATCTTTATGTTATCAAAATGATGATCGGCCTTCAGCATATTATGCAGTTCTACCTTCGCATCTGTTGGGCCAAACAATAAAACTTCGGTATGAAGTAAAATCACCTCGCCCAATTTTTTGTAAAATGAAGCTTGCTCATGCTGTTCCTTATTATGTGAAAGCTGTTCGCTTTTAATTAAACTTGCTTCTTTTTGTTCATGTGTAAAAGCAGACTCCAATTTTGTTGTTGTCATCGGCTCAGCGGTAAATTCCGTAAGAAAAGCATTTGCATGATCCATCCAAATACCCAAGTTGTTTGTTTTTGTGTTCGTCATTTTTTTTAGTTTAGTTGTTTAATTTATTAGTATGCTCTTCATCATATTTTTTAAGCAGTTCATTCAATGAATCAAAATAATCCTGTAAATTCTTTAATCCAACATGAGGATCTTTTTCATCAGGAATGGTAACCGGCATTTCTGTGATATACTTTGAAAGTTCGGGATAGTTATCTCTAATTTTCATAGTGACTTTCAGAATAGCATCATTCAATTCATTTTCGGTTTTCATTCTTCTCTTTTTTAATTGATTTCTGTTTGAACTATTGATTGTTGCAGTTGAATTATTTCCTACTACAAATGTCCACAACATAAAGAGCTTGTATGTTATACCGGGCCTGCAAAAAGTTTCAAAATTCACACATTATGGAATGGCTTTACAAGTGACCATTTATTTTTCAATAGTAACCCATACATTCTCTAAACCTTTTGCCTGAATTAATTCATATACAATTTTTGCATTGTCAGGATGCAAGCGAATACAACCATGTGAGATTTTTTTTCCAAGCAAAAGAATATTGCCTTTGGTAGTGCCATGTATTGCATAACCACCTTTTATAAACATGACGTAGGGCATATTGCCAAGTCCCATGTAGTCGCCACCAGGGAATTTCTTTGATGTGTACTTTTCATACATAGGTCCGGATGGCCTTCTGTCCATGGTAGGCGTTTTATGTTTAGCATCACCGGTTGTCACTACAAACGTGTTGGTCAAGTTTCCATCCACATATAAATACAAGCGTTGTTGGGTAATATTTACTTTAATCCAAATCATGCAGTTTATTTGTGCACATGTAGTCGTTGGCTGATCAATAATCTGTATTGTATCTTTTTGTTCAACAGCTATCCTTCCCTTATTCGGTGTTGGTTTTATTTCAGGCTTTCCATTACATGATAATAAAACCAATGTAAAAAGCATGCTCATTCGTTCACAAACATTCATATTCATTACTCCTTTGTTAGAAAACCTTCTTTAATCATTTTCTTATAGACAGCCTTTGATATTTCGCCTGTCATTTTATCAACTCCTTTTGGGTTGATACTGCGGGTGATCCCGGACCAAATAATTTTATCTTCCTTTACAGAAAATACATTGGTTTGAATAGTATATGTTTTGGTTGTTGAATAGATGCCTGGTGTTGTGTACACCTCGAAGCTTCTTGCATAATATCCATCAAAACTTCTGTAATAATCAGGATAGGAGGTAAAGCTACCCGGACGGTACATTGTATCCTTATCAACATCAAGCAAACGCATTGTGATAGCACCGTCAAAGCCGTCCAATTTTATTTTCTTCTGCAATGCCTTTTCATTTTTCTTATTGAAATCAGCGTCTACATAATTATAAGAAGCAATGCCTTTTCCTTTCATAAAAGAAACCATTTGATCTTCGGCTATTCGACGGTTCGTTTCATTATTGAGTAAGGCCACAACAAGTATTTTATGCAGTCGTACAATTCGAATTTGTTTATCCGGCTCTTTCCAACTCGTGGTGATTCTGGTAGAATTGCAGGACATTCCGAACATTGTCAGAAGTAAAAAGAAAGGCAGGACTATTTCTTTATGTACATTTTGTTTGAAAGTTTTCATATGAATACAAAGTTCGGCTTGGATGGAGTCAGTACTCTTATACACTTTATAAAAAGTGTTATATGATTCACACATCGACTTCAAAAATGAGCATTCATTTCAATTGAATAATGGCTAGATTGAATTCGCAACATGTAAACATGTACATCCATGCTGAAGACATACTTCTATCGATTGCATTGCGGCAACGATTGTAGCGGAAAGCCCGCATCCCAACGCTTTGGTTGGGAGAGGACTTGGAGCGGAAAGCGTGTGTGCCGCCCAATAAATTCTCCTTGTTTTTTAGAATAACCTATCTTAGCTGTGCTCAATAATTTACCTGTTTATTTATTGTTGCCAAATTCTTTGGTTTAAAAATCAAGATGGTTAAGATTCCCCAAACTGTAATTAAAATGCCCATATACATCACCACCTTTTTATCGGTAAAATTTGCAGTAAAAGCAATATCAATTGTTGAATGAAAAATGGCACAAATTAAAATACTAGCTCTTGATGAATTGTATAACCATGTGAGTAAAATGCTTCCTGTTAACAGACTCATTACCCAGCCAATGATACCGCTCATATCCATTGAAACGTAACCCGGTCTGTAAAGGAATAATGGAATATGCCAGCCTGCCCAAAAGACAGTTAAGACAATACTTGCGGTGAGTGCATTCATTCTGCTTTGAAGTCTGGGTAATGCAAAACCGCGCCAACCCACTTCTTCTCCAAATCCAAAAAAGGCCAGGTTATAACAGAATAAAGTTAGTAAATTGAATTGAGGAAATTCCTTTGTTGTTAGTAGTTCAGATAAATGAATGGAATTCTTGTCAACAACATCGCTGATAATGAATGCGAAGATGGCTAATAAGAAAGGGCTGAAAATAGCGACGATCAAAAAGAGGAAAGGTTTTATTTGCATGCATCTCGCTAAGAGACTTTTGAGACCCGCTTTTTTTTGAAAAACCAATGTCGTTATCCATGCCGCGATGAAAGGGCCTAATGCACCAACTGCATGTTGAAAAGGGAAGACAGATAAATAATTGATTCCAAACCTATGTGCATACAATGGTAACCAAACAATCCACGAAATTAAGTAGGCTAGTCCAAAAAAAGTAAATAATTGCCTCATGATTTTTAAACGCTGCTCATTTTTAGTCAGGTCCATA
>JANNYV010000495.1:0-1948 GCA_031410275.1 Bacteroidota bacterium | reverse complement strand
GCGAACCTTTGATATCTCCATTGAAAAAATTAAAAAGTCATTGGAAGAATATAGACCTGATAATAGTCGCTCGCAATTGATAAAACAAGGAACAAATACCATTATCCTCGATGCATACAATGCCAATCCATCAAGCATGTCAGCTGCCATTTTAAATTTTATGCAAAGTGATTATCCGAATAAAGTCATTCTAATTGGTGCCATGAAAGAATTGGGAACTGATAGTTTAAATGAACATCAAAAAATAATTTCATTAGTAGAACAAAGCAATTGGAAGGCGGTGGTATTGGTTGGCGGAGACTTTCAGAAGGTAACACATCCGTTTCTTTATTTTAATAATTCATTGGAAGCAAAGGTATGGTTTACTGAAAAACAATTTCAACATACAGCCATTTTGATTAAAGGTTCAAGGGCATTTGAAATGGAAAAAGTAATTCAATAAGCATCGAGCAATCACTTACTATAGTAAATGAATTATAGGATTCACGGGTAATTCATTTTTATTGGTCATGTTTGAAAATTGAATGATACCCGGTTTTTTCCCTTTTTGAAAACTGCCTAATTGAGTATTCATCCCCAATGCTTTCGCTCCGTTTGAAGTAGCCCATTTCAATTTTTCTTCTAGTGAAATAGCGGGTTTTAGTTTTTGAATAGTAAGAATTTCATCCAATATATTCAATGAATGATTTGATGCAAGACTATCTGTCCCTAAAACAATAATACAATTTTTTTTCATCATCATTTCAATATCAGGCAAAGTCTGTTCGATATACAAATTTGCATTCGGACAAAGACACCAATACAATTCTTTTGAAAGTGAATTTGCACATACAATATCCTCAGCGGATGTAAATGTATTATGTACTAAAATAATTTTTTCCTGATGATGCAATGATGGCAAATAGGTTTGTAAAGATGATTTTCCCGATGGCTTAAAGAAAGAAGTATCATTGAGTATCGCTTTAAACAAATGTAGAAATGTTCCTTCCCCTAAACGAAACAAGTTATTTTCATCGGCGCATTCTTGATTATGAATCGTAGTGATTCTTCCCGATGAAATAGCATTTACCAATTCAATTAATGTAGCTGAAACAGAATACGGTGCATGCAATACGATAGAGGCATCACCGACTTTTGCAAATTCATTGTATACCTTTTCGGCCGCTTCAAAACGTTCCTTCGCATTGGCATCTAACAATCCAAAACATTCTACAAAGGTGTGATAGCAAAGATTATTTTGTTGTTTTTGAAAGAGTGTATTGTTGTTATTCGAAATATCGCCAACCGCGACTATCCCATTGAGACGCATTTCATTTTCAGCAGTTTCAATAGCATCAAGAATTTGTTGTTGTGTAAATAAATCGCGTGTTTTATTTACCGTTAATAAAAAATTGACAAGCCCGCCATGTTCAGCAATAGCACCTTTTAAATGAGAAAGCTCGAGATGGCAATGCGCATTCACCAAACCCGGAAGCAATAGGCCTTTCATGTGTTTGACCTGCTCTATATGTTCATCTTGTACAATATCATGAATGATGCCATCATCTTGCAATATGAGAATAGTATTCTCCGGCAAAAATGTATACCCGTCAAAAATAAAATCGGCTGAGAGAAATTGCATGTTGTAAAAGTAATAACAAAGACACGATGATTTGTATGTATAAAAAGGCGTTTATTTTTTCACATACAATCCAATAATCATGAGTACCAATGTTACAAAAAAAGCAACAAACCATTTAATCATATCCGTTTTCGATTCAGCTATTTTTGTTTCTAAACCAACCCTTAATATTTCTAAATCCTTCTTTATAGTTGATTCAAATATAAGAGAGTTTTGCTTGTATTCCCGAATCCTTCAAATGATTATTTGAATATAGATTTTACATTAAACGCAGCATCAAATGTGGCTGTGTCTATGATTGATGTAACCGGTAAAACTGTTTACAAC
>JANNYV010000494.1:0-1983 GCA_031410275.1 Bacteroidota bacterium | reverse complement strand
ATAAAATAATATCATTATTCGAATAAGAAGATGTGGTATAAATATTACTTGTACCGCTGCTCACAACAACACCATTCTTCTTCCATTCGTACAACGCATTTACCGGTGCATTTGTCGATGAAGCAGTAAAGGTGATGATTGAGCCAACACAAACCGGGTTCGCAAGATTTGCCGCAATTGCAAGAGACATAACATTATTATCAAAATAAGAAATGGCTTTATTATATACCAAATTCCCAATTTGTTCTCCTATCAATCGGCCTGGAATATCATCGAAAGGTGGATGTATACCTCCCCATATTCTCGACAAACTTGCTTCATCTGCAGCATCTTTATATTTAGCCCATTGCAATTTTATTTGTGTTGTCGGGCTTTTTTCAAACCCAATAAAATTACTGTTGGCCGGAATAATATATTCGCCCATACCGCCCGGGAAATAGGCACTACCTGTGAGAGCGGTTAAGCATGTGGCACCTGAACTTGAATACGTAGAATGTCCTGAGTAGTAACCTGCAAATGGAGGTGTTACAAATGTTGAACGTTGATAGGCTGTCCAATTTTCTGCTAATATCCAACCAACACCAGCAGCATTAATCGGGACACCGCCTGATGTAAAAACACTTGCATATCCTTTCCATGATTTTACTTTAATTTTTCCGACATTCACATTGCCAGGCCCTCGCAAAGAAGCTGGGTCACTCAAGGTTACTTGTTCAATATACCCCGGTATTAATGCCAAGCCGGCAGGGTTATAATTTGGCAGTGATGTACTTGTGCATTGCCCATACTCAGCCATTTTTCGAATCATAGAAAAAGGACGCGGGGAATCATACGCACCTTTTGCTCCCCAACAAGAAATAGCGGCATCATGAACAGTACCGCCTAATGTGAAATAAGTTTTAACATCCCATTCAAGTGCCGGACAAACAGGGCCTATACCTCCCATCTTTTTTTGAAATCCCGGATAATCGCCTGCCTGATTTAACAGCACATACCAATGCCCCGGAGGAGTTTCTGATGTGGGACCATCTGCCCAATACTGCGAAACAATTCTTGTATAGTCTCCACGTTTTACAATCTGAGGTGTATAGGGCTGCCCTGTTACAGGATTTAATGTATAACCACTACCTGATTGAGTTAACCCATTATTAAAATCATAAAATGCTTGCTCTCCGGCTAAAGTAGTCGGATAACTTTGAATATTCCCCTTGCTTTTTGGTGAGATGTCTAACGTAGTTGTATCATTAGGATCAAGATGTGACGACCACGCTGCAACCATTGAATGACCCCATTTAAAATATTGACTCATTGTATCAGTCGCACTTGTAAGACTCAATGAAGGCGGGGCGCCCGGATCGAAATAAACCGGGTAGTCAACTCCATTTCTTGTATAATGATTCGCTGTAGAAACCGGCATTGAAAATGGTAATACTTGCCCCCACAATGGGCAAACAAAAGCAGGAGTAGATGTTGTGCAAGGATTTCCGTTTTGGTCGACACAAGTACCTACAGCATATTGTAATGGTTGCCACCTGTTTGTATTTGTCATAGTTTGATTCCCTGCACTGGTAACTAATAAAGGGGCGTTTGCCGGACTATAATAAGCTGTAAAATTATAATTATTAAATTGACTGGCGCCATCGGCGTATCCCATATTAATCACTTGTTGAGCAATATAATTTCCAAGCTCTGCCGGATCACCGCTACTATAATTTGTAGAAACAATATTTTTATCATATCCCAAACTCAGAAAGGCGCTATCTAAACGTGGTTCCGTAATGGCCCAGTTTGGGGAAGCGGCATACCTGTTTTTTAAGACACGATAAGCTGCATAACTGATTGCTTTATTTCGTGCAATATTAATATCGGCAGGAGTTGGCACACCGGTAAAGGCATACGTAACACCGTTTAAGGTTTTGCCAAGTAAATAGGTTGAAGCGGTTGAATCATAGGCTGCCCACGCATCATACATTGCCATTGAAA
>JANNYV010000493.1:0-2289 GCA_031410275.1 Bacteroidota bacterium | reverse complement strand
CATACCCTGTTTCATTTCTTAATACATCCTTCGTATCCAACAAACTCATATCTAAAGGAGTTGGATGAGTATTTAAATAAATAGCTCGATAATAACTGAAATTCATTTCATCATAATGAAGAATATTCCGGTTGTATTGTTTGAGTTGAAATAAATTTACAAAAATCAAATACGCAGATAGAATGAGAAAAATATATTTCCATTTTTGTTTCCACGCATACGCTACAAAACCAGCCAATGGAAATGCAAAAATCGGGTAACTCTGCACCAACGCTCTACATGAATAACTACCACCATATCGCCACACATGCCATGCGATAACGATATATATATTCAGTATACAAAACAGAATGATTGCTTTTGCAAACGGTTGCTTCTTCATAAAAAATAATCCCGCCACAAATAACAGGGTTACCGGTGTATAGATAAACCAGCCTTTTTCCCATCCTAAAAGCACACGAAAATGTGGATTCAGAAAATCCCATTTACTGCCAACATCATATACAAATGAACCGGTCACTCGCTTCCAATACAAGAGTTGAGGGAGTATACCTACAACAACTCCGGAGAAAACAAATACAATATGACTATAATGTTGCTTGAAGAAAATTATCTTTTCAGTAAACTCCTTACGTGTATTGACGCCCCAAATCAAAGGAATAAATAGCATCACAATTTCCGTGGGTCTACTAATCGTTGCCACTCCAAGAATGAATCCAATTAAAAAACTCCATACTAGTTTTTTATTGTCATGCCATTTTATTGTTGCATACACAACAAACACATACAACGGAAAAATATAACCATGACTTTGCCCGCCTTCGACTGCAACATATTGAATAAAATTACTGGCAAGCAATAACAATGCAAGACTAAGCGCAACTGTCACATCATTATAATATCTCAATAAAATAGTACGAAGCATAAAAATTGCCAACAAACAATAAAAAATGCAACCCCAAGCAATCGCATATTGATAAGGTGCCGAGAATCCATCCGCCGGATAATGACTATTGAGCGCAACCAAATGCGCTATCAAAAAGAAAGGAATTTGTAGGATGGAGACACCTTCAAGATATTTGAAAACATAGTTCCCATTTTTTTGTTTATTTGCCTGATAAAGCTCTCCTCCGGAAAGTGAATAGATGCTGTCAATTTCAGGAAACCATTTGAGCTCCTTTTCATCTTGATAAATAAACTGTGCCGGTAAATACATATAATATCCTAAGGCATCCCAAGTAGTGACCTTTACTGGTAATACAGCATCTTTATCTGTATACATGCAACGAAACACAATCAGAGCAAGCCCCACAGCAAAACAAACTAAAGATGAATTCTTATTTTTCACGCTTGTAATAATTTGTTGAAGATAGTTTAGTTTGTTTTAAATTTGACGCATGAATAAAATTCTTTTCGTTCTATTCTCTATTTTTTCTATTCCTTCCTTTGCACAAAGTTTTTCAACAAATGTGATTACAGGTGCTGAGCAATTGAATGACTATTTACCCCAATTAAAGAATAAAAAAGTAGCCTTGTTGGTCAACCAAACATCGGTCATACACCATACACATTTGGTGGATACCCTTTTATCAAGCGGTATAAACATTGTAAAAATATTTGCACCCGAACATGGATTTAGAGGAACCGGAGACGCCGGTGAAAAAATCAAAAGTGGGATTGATACTAAAACAGGTTTGAATATTACTTCGATGTATGGTGCGAGTAAAAAACCTTCTAAGGAAAGTATGCAAGGAATCGATGTTGTGGTGTTTGATATACAAGATGTAGGTGCCCGATTTTATACCTACATTTCTTCCCTGCAATATATGATGGAGGCTTGCGCTGAAAATAATATCCCCTTGATGATTCTCGATCGTCCTAACCCAAATGGATTTTATGTAGACGGACCGGTATTAGAACCATCATTTAGATCTTTTGTTGGAATGCAGTCTGTGCCTATCGTTCACGGCATGACAGTAGGTGAGTATGCGCGCATGCTGAATGGTGAAATCTCACTCGCAAAAAACGGTCAATGTGATTTGGTTATTATTTCTTGCAAAAATTATTCGCATAAAACATTGTATACAATACCTATTCCTCCCTCGCCGAATTTAAAATCCATGACGGCGATTTTGCATTATCCCTCATTATGTTTATTCGAAGGCACTGTAGTAAGTGTTGGTCGCGGAACAACAACCCCTTTTGAAGTTTGGGGACATCCGGATTTTAAAAATAAATTTGATTTTTCGTTTACACCAGTGAGTATGCCGGGCGCAAAAACCCCTCCCC
>JANNYV010000492.1:0-2439 GCA_031410275.1 Bacteroidota bacterium | reverse complement strand
AATCCGATTCATCTTCAAAAATGGTATTCCATCGACGACACCTTTATCGACAATACGCGGCCATCCTTTTTCAAAACCGCCGAGGTTATTCGCCGTTTATTATGTGCAGTTCATGTGGCTGGGTTCCTCATTGCAAATATTGCGATGTATCGCTGACCTATCATAAACATACCGATCAATTGCATTGTCATTATTGTGGTTCAAAATCGCCTTATATAAAAATTTGTCCGGCTTGTGGAAACAATAAATTAGTGTCAAAAAGTTTCGGGACTGAAAAAATAGAGGATGATATTAAACAACTTTTTCCAAATGCCAGAGTACAACGTTTTGATTGGGATGCGTTGAAAATTAAAAACAAATACAATGAAATCATTGCGCAATTCGAAAAAAGAGAAATCGATATTTTAGTGGGTACACAAATGGTAGTGAAAGGGCTCGACTTTGAACATGTGAATGTGGTTGGCGTACTAAGTGCCGACAGCCTTCTTTCCTTTCCTGATTTCAGGGTGAATGAACGAACCTTTCAATTGCTTGAACAAGTGAGCGGACGGGCCGGTAGAAAGGACGATAAAGGCCGGGTACTGATCCAATTATTTAAAACAAATCATCCCACTATTTTGCATGTGCAAGCGCATGATTATATAGGTTTTTATAACGAAGAAATTGAAGCCAGAAAAGAATTTCAATATCCTCCATTTACCCGTCTGATTCGAATTACATTGAAACATCGAAATGCCGATACCGTTTCTTTTGCAGCACAAAAACTAGCAACAGATTTAGCCACACTCCCGAAAACTATTTTATTCGGACCTGCCGAACCACCCATCGGAAGAATCAGGAATCAATATCTGCAAGAAATACTGTTAAAAATAAATCGTGATACCAATGTTACACAAGAGATAAAAAAAATCTGCAAAGAAAAAATTGCCTTGCTGACCACAACTAAAAATTTTACGACAGTGCAAGTAGTCGTTGATGTGGATCCTTTCTGAGTCGATGACCGGAATTCGATGTCCGATGTCCGAGGAATTTATCTTGGTTGATTGCGAAGAAGGAGTTGTATTTGCCGTGTAATTTTGTGTTCAAAATCGATACTCTACATTTCCGAACATCGAGCATCGGACATCGAACATCGATTCAGAGACATCGAACTTTTAACTTTATTTATTAAAACAAACCCTTACTTTTACGCCTTAATTTTTTATCATGAATATTCCTTTTCTGAAAAAGAAAGAACAAGATCCTGCCAAACCAAAAAAGAAAAAATCAATAGGACGTGAATGGTTAGATGCCGCGGTATTTGCTATTATTGCCGCTACTATTATCCGTACTTTTTTTATAGAAGCCTATACAATTCCAACGCCTTCAATGGAAAAATCACTCTTAGTGAATGATTATTTATTTGTTAGCAAAATGCACTACGGTGCACGTTTACCAATGACACCCTTAGCAGTTCCTTTTGTGCATAATACACTTCCCTTTTCAAATATCAAGTCGTACAGCGAAGCGATACAAACTGCTTACCACCGCTTTTGGGGGTTCTCTGAAATTAAACGATATGATGATGTCGTATTCAATTTTCCGGAAGGAGACAGTATCTTGGCCGAAATGCCTGAAGCTGATTATTACACATTGAAATATGCATTTGGCGAAGACAATATAAAACGAAATTACACAGTCAAATCAAGACCTATTGACAAAACAGATAATTATATCAAACGTTGTGTAGCTATTGCCGGTGATGTATTGGAGGTAAAGAACGGAATTTTATTTATTAATAATGCACCCGCAACACCATTCAAATATTTGCAGAAAAGATATTATGTACGCACCAAAAATAATTTCGGATTTAATGAAGAATCATTGAAGGATATGGATGTTGAAATTATGGGGAACTTGAATTCTGCCAACACGGAATTTGTATTTAACGGCACTGCCGAAAATATGGCGAAAGTGAAAGCAATGTCTAATGTCGACAGCATAGGACCTTATCTCACACCGGCCAATATTCCTGCACAAGGAGAAAATGTTTGCTTCCCTCGAGATACGGTTAATTTTAAATGGAATGTCGATAATTATGGTCCGCTAACCATTCCGAAACAAGGTGCAACCATTACATTAACGCCTCAAAATATTGCGTTATATGCCCGTTTAATTTCTATTTATGAAAAGCATACACTACTAACGAAAGCTGACGGAACATTTACCATTGATGGCAAAGCAGCAACCACCTATACATTCGGTATGAATTATTATTGGATGATGGGAGACAATCGCCACAACTCCCTCGACTCGCGCTACTGGGGCTTTGTACCCGAAGATCATGTAGTGGGTAAAGCTTGGTTTATTTGGATGAGTTATGGCAAAGACGGTATCCGTTGGAAACGATTATTTCATAGTGTGAAGTCGTTAGAGGATTAGTAAAAATAAATATTGGCG
>JANNYV010000491.1:0-2988 GCA_031410275.1 Bacteroidota bacterium | reverse complement strand
TTTTCCGGGTCTTGAAGCAGAGGAGAGAGGACAGGGTGAAGCCATTGCGCGAAACCTTTTTGAAATGATTAATCTCCGTGTTCCTGTAATCTGTATCATTATTGGTGAAGGTGCAAGTGGTGGGGCATTGGGTATCGGTATCGGAGACAGAGTAATGATGCTCGAGAATACTTGGTACTCTGTTATTTCGCCGGAAAGTTGCTCAAGTATTTTATGGCGCACATGGGACTTTAAAGAAATTGCCGCCGAGCAATTGAAGTTGACTCCTAAGCATATGAATTCGTTTGGTTTGGTTGATGGTATTATAGCAGAACCTTTAGGTGGCGCACATACATATCCCGAAGAAATGGCAACTACACTTAAAAAATACTTGTTAAAAACATTGAAGGAACTTTCTGCAATTGATGCTGATAAACGAATTACTGAACGAATTGAGAAATTTTCGAAAATGGGCTTCTATGATGAAGTTTCATAACACAACTAAACTAATGACTAATTAATCAACAAAAAATAATTTATAACCATTGTCCTTTTTTAAGAAAATACAGGAGCGCATCATTCCAATTCAATCTTCGAATGCAACGCCTTTATTTCAACCGAATGATAAAATAAAACATGAGTTTGTCAATTTTTCTGGAACCTATCGTATAGGTATTATTTGCTATTTTACAGATTATGCATCACAAGAGGTCATCAGTAATTATAAAAAGCAATTGGAAAAATTAGGGTATGAATGTGAGGTATTGATGTTTATAGATAAAAAAGAAAAGGAACACAGCGCTTATTTACAGTCATTTAGTTGGGAAGATATGGATAAAAAAGCGATGCTTCCTCACAGCCCACGAACTGACCGGTTTATTGTGAAACGCTATGACCTTCTGTTGAATTTATATTTAAATAATTGCCCTCCACTTTTATTTATCTCTTACATGTCATATGCGCGATGCAGGGTAGGAGCCTATTTAGAACATTTTAAGCATTGTACAGATGTATTGATTCCAATAGACCATGAAGAAACAATTGAAGGATTGATTATAAAAATAAACAACATCTTAATTTTAAAACCATATGAGCGCAAACAAATTTAAAGGCACAGGGGTAGCACTGATTACCCCGTTTAAAAAAGATAAAACTATTGACTTCAATGCGCTTGAGAAATTAGTTGACTTTGTAATAGAAGGTGGTGTGAATTATTTGGTTGCCTTGGGAACAACGGCGGAAACCCCGACCATTAGTGCTGCTGAAAAATTGGATATCCTCATTAATATTATTGAAAAAAATAACAAACGTATACCTGTTGTATGTGGACTTGGCGGAAATAATACAAACGAAATTATTAAACAGTTTGAGTTGTATCCGATGGATAAATTAGATGCTATATTAAGTGTGTCACCTTATTACAACAAGCCAACGCAAGCCGGTATTGTTGCACATTATAAAGAAATAAGTAAGCATAGTCAAGTACCTATTATATTGTATAATGTTCCGGGCAGAACCGGAAGTAATATGCTAGCATCTACAACGTTGCAATTGGCCACTGAATGTGAAAATATAATTGCTATGAAAGAAGCAAGTGGTAATATGGTTCAATGTATGGAGCTTGTAAAAAATAAACCGAAAGGGTTTGCATTATTGAGTGGTGATGATAATTTAGCGATGGCCCAAATAGCCTGTGGATTTGAAGGTGTTATTTCCGTTGCTGCAAATTGCTTCCCGAATGATTTTTGTGAAATGATACAATATGCCTTGAAGCATTCATTCACGCATGCCCAAAAACTTCATTACAAATTGTTAGACGGAATTGATTTATTATTTGCAGAAGGAAATCCGGCCGGTGTGAAATGTGTATTAAGTGAACTTGGTATTTGTGCAAATGAATTAAGATTGCCTATGTTGCCTGTCAGCAATGGCTTGCACGAAAGTATACGAAGCTTTGTAAAAACGATTGCATAATGCATTCTAAAATTATTCTCTTCGACGGGGTTTGCAATTTTTGCAATTTTTGGGTGAAATTTGCCGGCAAACGGGATAAAAAAAAATTGCTAAAATTCGCTTCATTACAAAGTGATATCGGGCAAGCGCTATTAAAAAAATATGCCATTTCTGTAACTGATTTGAGTACGGTCGTTTTTATTGATGAAGACAATGTTTTTTTACAATCGAGTGCAGCATTTACAATTTGCAAATATTTAAATGGTGGATGGAAATTGGTTTACGCATTGATGATTATTCCTAAACCATTTCGTGATGCCCTGTATAATATCATTGCAAAAAATAGGTACGCATGGTTTGGGAAAACAGATGAATGTATGTTGCCGATAGAAGATTTGAAAGAACGATTTCTATAAATGCACCCTATGTTTTCTGAAGAATCGAATAAAATAATCAACCTATATTTAACATCTTATACATCATTTATTAAATAGTTTTACGGCACGAAAAATATCATGCGTATACTTCCGTTCTTTTTTATTTTTGTTTCAATATATTCTATTGTCAATGCCCAGGATAATCGACGCGTAGGTTACTATGAAACATTTGTTGATCTTAAAGAAACGATAGACAGTATTGTTGTATGTAAAGCGAAGAGAGAAATGATAACCTATCATCAAGGAAGGAAGGTTAAAAAATATATCATTTCTCTGGGTATGGAGCCTGAAGGAAAAAAACAATTTGAAGGTGATTTAAGAACACCTGAAGGATTGTATACTATTAATAAAAGAGATACACTAAGTTCGTATCATACCAATTTAGGAATTTCATATCCTAGTCAACAAGACTCGATGTTTGCTGTGTTGTATGGAATGAGTGCAGGAGGTCAAATAAAAATCCATGGCTTCCCAAACAATCATGCAAAGTTGCAGGAGAAGACTTTTTTATTTGACCTCCTGCACTCATTCCATACAACACAGCAAACATCGAGTCTTGTTGACTAGGATATGAAATTCCTAAATTGGTATGATACGAACTTAGTGTATCTCTTTTATT
>JANNYV010000490.1:0-7079 GCA_031410275.1 Bacteroidota bacterium | reverse complement strand
AATCGCCAATAAAAAAGCGATTAAGCTAAAATCACTTTTAACTTAATCGCTTATCCTTTGCATCTATTCCAAAAAGAGGTACTTTTTCAGTGCCCTCGCGAAAACTTCCTCTTTTTTATTTGAGTAACCTTTTGTGTTGTTTAATTCTTTCTACAACAATTCTCCTACGAAAAATTATTATTCTTGGCAATACCTATCTTCTCACATATAACATAAATTTCTGCATGAAAATGTCTTCACGAAAAAAATCATAGACATGCCACATCATTGGTTTAGTACCAGAGTCTGAAATTTCCTGATGTAAATCTCCACCTTTCAAACAAATTAGTCCATTGTCAAATTCCCCTGTGCTTCCTTTTTTAATCAATGGTTTGGCCCATTGCCATAAATCACCTAAAGGCGCAACTGCTCTGCTCACTGCAAAGTCAAAGCTATTTTTCTCTTTTATGTCCTCTACCCTGCCCCAATGTGTTTTCACATTTGTAAGTTGCAACGCTTTCACAACTTCCTCTACAACTGTCAATTTCTTTTTGATACTGTCAGCCAATACAAAATTCGTTTCCGGAAAAAAAATAGCCAATGGTATTCCCGGAAATCCGCCGCCTGTGCCGATGTCAAGAATTTTTTGACCGGCGGTAAATTCAAACGTGGTGGCAATCATCAGTGAATGCAACACATGCTTATCATACAAGCTATCCATATCTTTCCGTGAAATCACATTAATCTGCGCATTCCAAAGTGTATATACATCTTTCAGTTTAGCAAACTGCGCTAATTGTTTTTCAGAAAAATCAGCAAAATATTTTTCAATTATTTCCAATGTATTTTAGTTTTAATAAAGATGAGAGGAAGACTTTTGAGATTATAATACAAGAGCCAAATATCAAAAAGCCAAATATAATTTATCAACTCTTTTTGTTGCAGTAAACCAAAACTTCGTTGAAACATAAACCATTGTATCAACCAACGCAACACAAACAAGATACATGCATACATAATATAATGTGGGAAAAATAAACACGCTATCAAACTCATCCAACAAGCAAAATGACTGAATGCATAAAGCCCCAATAAAAATTTATGCTTCCCTTTGTAATATTTGCCTGTACTTAAATGACGTTTTTTTTGGTAATGCCATTCCTCTTCTGTTTTCTTTGCATCAGAAAATGTAAAGGCCTCTGGATGAATGCAAATAGTCGTATTCGTTGAGTTGGCAATTTGATTGATAAATAAATCATCATCACCTGACACAATCTGATGATGTGATGAAAACCCTTTGTTGGTATTAAATAACTCCCGAACATAGGCCAAATTTCTACCAACTCCCATGTATGGATTTTTAGCTAACGCATACGATAAATATTGGATAGCCGTATGAGCCGTTTCAAATTGTATTTTTTTATTCAGCCATCCTATACGTTTCATATAAGGACTATAACCCAAGACAATTTTTTTGGCAGGTGAAAAAGAAGCAGCCATATGAGTCAACCAATGCTCACTAGCCGGTATACAATCAGCGTCCGTCAATAGCAATTGTTCGAAACGGGCCGACTTAATTCCCATTGACAATGGAAATTTCTTCCCGGGAATTAATTTAGCTTCTTGCGTCAAATTCACCACATGCAAATGTGCATACTGCTCCTGCATTTGATTCAATAAATAAAATGTCTCATCTTCCGAATTATCATTTACTACCAATACTTCAAAATAGGGTTTGCCATTTTTCAAATAATTTTGTTGCAACAATAACGGAAGATTTTTCTTTAAATTTGCCTCCTCATTAAAAGCACAAACAATAATGCTTACAGGAAATTGCGATATGGGTGTTTCTGTCTTTTTCTTTTTGTAAAATGCCAAACGGGAAAAGAAAAACAAATAATAAAAAAGCTGAATAGCAATAAATAAAGCAAAGAGAATAAATACTAACAAATCAGTCGTGAATGGCATGGCGTCAAAAATAATATGTAAAGATGGAATTTCAATTAATTGCGAAGGATAATAATACACAGGCAAGAGCGGGTTTACTGACCACCGATCATGGTGTCATTGAAACGCCAATTTTCATGCCGGTCGGAACGATTGGTTCCGTAAAAGGCGTCAATCAGGAACAACTCGAAGCAGATATTCAAGCACAAATTATTTTAGGCAATACCTATCATTTATACTTAAGACCCGGTAAAACTATTTTGGAAAAAGCCGGAGGCCTGCATAAATTTATGCATTGGGATAAGCCTATACTTACTGACAGTGGCGGGTTTCAGGTATTTAGCCTCAGCGAAATAAGAAAGATAAAAGAAGAAGGCGCAGAGTTTCGTTCGCATATCGATGGAAGCAAATTGATGTTCACCCCTGAAAGCGTCATGGATATTCAGCGAAGTATTGGTGCCGATATTATCATGGCATTCGACGAATGCACACCCTACCCTTGCGAGTTCGATTATGCAAAAAAATCGATGCAACTGACACATCGCTGGCTGGCAAGATGTGTAAAACATAAAAATGAATCTGAGCCTTTATATGGGTACAGCCAAAGTTTATTTCCTATTGTACAGGGAAGTACCTTTCTTGATTTACGAAAAGAAAGTGCCGAATTTATTGCCGGAATGGAATGTGATGGGAATGCCATTGGCGGACTCAGCGTAGGTGAGCCAACTGAAATGATGTATGAAATGTGTGCATTGGTTTGCTCTATTTTGCCTACTGAAAAACCTCGTTATTTAATGGGGGTTGGCACACCCGCCAATATTTTAGAAAACATTGCCTTAGGTATTGATATGTTTGATTGTGTAATGCCCACACGCAACGGACGAAACGGCATGTTGTTTACTACACAGGGTATCATCAATATTAAAAATAAAAAATGGGAAGACGACTTCTCTTGAATTGATGAAGGGCTTGAAAACTTCGCCAGTCATAATTATTCAAAAGCGTATCTGCGTCATTTGTTTACAGTGAATGAGTTATTAGGATTGCAATTAGCCAGTATCCAAAATCTTTCCTTCTATTTATATTTAGTGAA
Organism: Bacteroidota bacterium; assembly: GCA_031410275.1. Classification (GTDB taxonomy): domain Bacteria; phylum Bacteroidota; class Bacteroidia; order Chitinophagales; family Chitinophagaceae; genus OLB11. The sequence continues at coordinate 4,060 of JANNYV010000490.1, read as the reverse complement.
GGAAGCTAGAAAACATATTATTGCCGGTGATTTTGTAACATGGAAAAATTCGATGGTGGAACAAGTCAGCCGACGGTTGTAATAGAAAATATAAGTTAATTTACGTTTACATCAAATACAATGAAACATTTATTCAAACAAGGCGATCAAAAAGAGTTTACAAAAGTTATTTCAATCGATGAAATTGCATCCTTTGAAAGCGGCACTGTGCATGAAGTATACTCAACCTTTGCCTTAGCCAGAGATGCTGAATGGAGCGGTCGTTTATTTGTACTCGACATGAAAGAAGAAAGTGAAGAAGGTATCGGAACGAGCATTACCGTAAACCACAGAAGCCCGGGCTTTGTTGGACAAACAATAAAATTTGTTTCCACTTTTGAAGAAATTACTGAGCGAAATGAAATCATCACTTCGTATCAGGCCTTTTGTGGCGAACGACTTATTGCCGAAGGAATACAAGGGCAAAAAATATTAAGGAAGGAAAAAATTAATCTGTTATTTGATTCATTAAGGGGTAAAATTTGAAGTAAGCTATTCACTCCTAACTTATAACTATTCGCTCAGAACTTTTCACTCAGAATACAACACTACAAATTTCCTCTGCCCACAATTTATATTCCATTGCAGAATAATGTAAATGATCTTCCGCCAAATAAATAGTATTCTCTGCATGTGCTCTGGTTAGTTCTGTTATGTTTATATACTGACAACCCAAAGAGCGTGTAATATCTTTATTAATTTTATTAAACGCATCTATTTCATTTGACGTTTCCTGTTTACTTCTTGTCGTATTGAAAGGTGTTAATCCCCAATCGGGAATTGATAAGACAACGACATTCTTGGGTTCCGCTTTTGCGAATAATATAGACTGGCAAAGCAATGAATAAAACTGCCAAGCATATTCTTCAGTGCTTCTACCGCGGTATTGATTGTTCACACCTATAAGCAATGTCACCAAATCATAATCAAATGAAGGCCGTTCTTTTTCAATGGCAAGTGACAATTCATCTGTTGTCCAGCCTGTTACAGCAATAAGTTTATGAAGCTCAGCCTTCTTTTTCGTTGCATTTAAAAACCCAACCAATTGATTCGGGAAATTTTCGGAGCGATCGACTTTTTCTCCAATGGTATAACTATCACCAAGTGCTAAATATTTTATCATAGTGGTTTAAAGCTTGCTAAAATTGATTCGAAAATGGGTGTATGTTTTTCGGCTTTTTTCATCGATGAGGTACACGAAAAATTATATCCACGCTTATCTTTTACCAAGGTGTATCCTGTAATATGGTAAGGGCTGCTATCTGCATTGGTATAATCAAATTCAAATAAATGAAACGTATTCTCTCCCAATCTTTTTGAAGGAAGTTTTGTGACAGTCAATGAAGGGTTTTTTATTTTTATTTCAGTCGTTGCTGCTTGCGCATAAAGCGAATCAGAAATACCGATGGGCATATCTTCGGACCACGAAATAATATTTTCTTGAAAGTCATCGCTACTATCTTCTAATGTTTCAAAAACGCCCAAACGATTTCCATTTTTTCTGACTTCCCATGTATCCGGATATGAAAAACTCATGTGCATTGTATCCGAATTATACATTTTCATTCCACTATTTGTTGCATCTGTTCTTGAATCTTGTTTAGCCGCTTCATTATCATTTTTGCATGCTGCAAATGTTGTAAGCAAAACCACTGTTGTTGCGCATAATATTATTTTCATGCCGCAAAAGTAATTTAATTTATGTTTTTGCTAAGAAAAATATCCGCTACAATATTCCCTTAAAAATTTGATAAGATGTACAAAGCGTGAGAATCGGTATTGAAATAAATAACTATCTTGCGACTGCTTAGGTCGTTAAAATAATAGTACAGGAAATAGCCAATATAATTTAGTCTTGAAATCAATGAACACGAAATCTCAGTCGATTCACCCTATTCAGCGAGTATTCTTCCTATGTGTTTTTTTTATTTTTTTAATTCAGCCAAGCTATTCTCAATCTCTCCAAGCCAGACGATACGAAATCGATGCAAAGCGCGCCGGTGTTACCTATACAAGCAAAGATGCATTGCCAAGAGGGCGTGAATTTAAGCGTATCGACAGTACGTATTATGTTGGCTGGATGTTTGAAGGCACCTATAAATTTGAACATGCCGCCGACTATCTTGGTTATAAAGCAGCCGCCACACAATTAGAAAGAGCACTTAAGTTACTAGAAAAAGATTTCAAGCCTGAACTCACCACGCGTACTACTGATGTGATGACCTATATTAAAGAAATGAAATTTCATCGCGATTGGGATTATATCGCTTATTCGCTGATGCAATGTTATAGTAATATTGAAGAACCGGATAATGTGTGGAAGCTTTTGCAAACATGCAAACGAATCAACTTGCAAGATGAACTCTATTGTGATACCTATAATTATCTCGGATGGACCGTACACAGGAACCGGTTTTATACTAGTAGTAAATATTCGTTCCTCAAAAATTCAATTGATGAAAATGAAAAGTATGCCAACAAATTATTGGACAGTGCAGCATTAAAAATAAAACGCGATGCCGAATTAAATAAAACCTTCTTCGGGGCAAATTATGAATCTGAAAAAATGCCTAGTGTGTGGCATTATAAAACTATTCTGTATACCTATCAACTAAATATTGAATCGGGAGGCTATTATTACGACAAGCTAAAGCCAACAAAGTATTTTCCGGCAAATAACTATGCAACGTTTTGTGCTATTCAAGCCAAATTTAGAGAAGCTGAAAATTTTTACAATATTTCCAAAAATGAAAACAGGGATGATAAACGATTGAATGAATCGTATTATTATTTATCAATCATGAATCAATATAAAGGCACTTGTAAAAAAGGTGTTGAAGAGTTGAAAGGTTTGATAAAAGCCAATGGCTCAACACCCGGCTTTGGATGGTATAATATTGCATTGGCAAGAGATTTGATGTATGATGGTCAACTTGCTATTGCAAAACGCTATGCCTTACGGGCTGAGCAGTTTAAAGAAATTCATATCGGTACAACATTGGGTCAGAGTCATTATGATTTTACCATCTCTCTTATGAATCTGATGTTGAAAATGCGGGAAATAGCAGAGGTGAAATTTCTGAATAAAAATTGGTGGTACTCGCCAAGTGACATTAGTAAAATTGCAAAATTGACGGTTGAAAAATATGGTCTGCAATTTTTAATCATCAGTCAATTTGCACAAAATCCGGAACGCGATAGAGTAATTTATAAATTATTCTCAACTGAAAGTACAGTTTCTTTTGATGAAATTTCACAATTGCTCGAAGGCTTTAGCACCAACTATTTTTTAGAAAAATTTAAAAAGGAAATTGCCGCAGAAAAACGTGGAAATGTAAAACGGTATTATAAATTATTTATTGCCAAATTACTGATGAAGAAAGGTGAATATAAGGAAGCCGAAACATATCTTGAAAGTATTTTGAATGAGGTAACGATTGATGAAGAGTATGAAAAATTATTGCTCGCCCGTGTGTATGAAGCGCTTCGTATTTGCAAACAAGAAACAGAAGCCACATCAAATGATACGTATGTGAAGGAACTCTATTTGACCTATCCACAGCTCATTCCTTTCACGGGAATTGCAATGCCAATGCGGCTTCATAGCAATGAGAAAACGCCGGAGCAACAAAAAATTATCGAGACCTTGAAAAAAACAACAATTAATTGGACAACGAATAGTGACTCATCAATACCCGATGTCACAATCAATTTTACCACAAAGAATTCAATTCCTGTGATACAATATCAGGTAAAAGTTGGTGAAAAAAACATAGTGACACAACAAGAATTTTCATACAAGAAACCGGAAGAAGCCGGTAAGGAATTATGTTATTATATTTTTGGAATTGGGAATGATGATAAAAATATAAACATGAATAGTTTGTCAAAAAAATAATCTAAACTACTGTGTAGATATGTTATGAAGAGTGCGTGAGGGATAGTAGCGAAAAGCCCGGAGCGAGGTACGAGCGAGGACTTGCAGCGAATAGCCCGACCACGAAGCAGACCTGTTGGCAAA
>JANNYV010000489.1:0-4774 GCA_031410275.1 Bacteroidota bacterium | reverse complement strand
GAAATTGTATAGGTTCCTGCTGCAAGATTAGATACAGTAAAAGGATTTGAGCTATACGCAATATTACTGCCACCATTAATTTTGTATGTGCCGCTTGTTCCTGTCGGAGCTGCAGAACCTGTACCCGATAAAGTAATTTGTGCTGTGCCTGAACTTTGTCCATAACAAATTGCCGATGTTGTTGCAGTTGTATTTGCCGACATGGTCCCCGAAGGGTTCAGAAAAAAACATGGCGTGTTTACCACTCCGGTTAATAATTGCAAGGTGCCGGTACCGGGTGTATTCCCAAATCCATTAACTGAATAATTGGTTCCGGGAGGAGTTACAATTACACCAATAATACATTGTGTTTTACCTGCCGCCGTAAGCATTTGCAATGCAAAAGCCGGGTTGAAATCTGCCGGGAAATTAACTGTATTTGTAATTCGCATCGTAGCCAAACGAACAGGTATGCCGGCCGTCAATGTCACCTCATTTCCGGCAACGGCATTGGTGGTTGTCAATCGGATATGATTTGAACTTGCTGTATAACCTGCAGAAACACCCGGGATGGTTGACAACATCGGATCTCTTGAAACAAATGTATGTGTTAATGTACCGGTTCCATTCATTCCGGCTGCATGATTTATACCGCATGAGTAACCACGTAATGCAATGGTTGTAGTACCGGTATTGGTCAGCATAATATCGTATTCAAATATATTAGGTGCAGTTTGCACTGCATTTTGCATGGTGATACTGAGAGCAGTTCCCGCCTGTGAATACCCTGCAAAGCTTAGCAGTAATATGGAGAAAAATGAAATAAAAAATTTTACGTTGTGTTGTAGAGTTGTTGACATGAGTAAATTATATTGTTTAATAAATGAGAGCAAAAAGCGGCAATAACAATGCCATACTTTATGCAAGTATAAATTAAGTCGCTTAATATTTTTTATTTTTAACAAAATACGGAAAGAGATAATATTTTCATATTCTTTTTTTTAATGGTTTGATATCAAATTCAGTTCTGACAAAATATATTGTTTGCATACTATGTGGTAACAAAGTAAGACAAATGAAAAAACTATTATTTACTTTACAGCATGTTTGTTCACTCAAAATTTATGTAGCATGATGATAACGACCTATCCCGGCAAACTTAATTGGCCCATTTGGCAAAAATATTTGTTCCGTTTTTTCTGTATTTATTTCTTACTGCAAATAGCACCATGGACATGGATAGAATATATTCCCGGAGGAAATTATATCACTCAATATTATTATCCGGCATTAGATTGGTGTGTAAACAATTCTAATAACCTATTTTTTCATGTACGGGCAGAATTAATACCAATGAATGGAAGCGGCGATACTTCCTATGGTTGGGCGCAACTTTGGTTGTATTTGTCTTTGTCTATGATAGGTTCCTTCATATGGAGTTTGATAGGAAAAACAGCCAATCAGTATAATGTTTTGAGTTATTGGTTGCGGGTGAGTATCCGTTATTTTTTAATCATCAATTGCTTTAACTATGGCTTTAGTAAAATATTTTTATTGCAAATGCCTTTTCCAACAACAAGTCAATTGGCAACTCCCCTCGGCGATTTTTTACCCATGCGTTTATCCTGGATGTTTATGGGTTCCTCTCCTACCTACCAATTTTTTGCAGGTTTGTTAGAAGTGATAGCCGGTTTATTGTTATTATTTAGAAGAACAGTTACACTAGGTTTGTTTGTGGCAGCCGGTGTTTTTTTTAATGTGATGATGATGAATATGAGCTATGATATTCCGGTCAAATTATTTTCAGCTAATTTATTTTTAATGAGCCTGTTCTTGTTGTCGTTTGAATGGAAACGACTCGTTTCTTTTTTTCTATTGAATCAACCAGCTGCTGCGAATGATTTATACAATATACATTTCGAAAAAAAATGGATACGGATTGCTTGTATCATTTTAAAACTAACCTTTGTTTTATTGGCCATCATTCTGCCATTGAATGACACCAGAAAGTTTGCGAAAGAATTTAATGCGATTAGTTCTAATAAAAAATTCCCGATTGGTATTTATTCTGTAAAAACATTTGTTCGAAATAAGGATACGATTCCGGCATTCGCCAATGATACGCTGCGTTGGCAAGATATGATAATCGATAATAAAAATTCCGGAAGTATCAAAACCAATGACACCTTATATCGTATGCGATACGGCAGAGGGTATTTTATTTTTTCTATTAATGAAAAATCTGATTCCATTACATTTAGTAAAAAGGCTGTGACAGGTGATAGTATTTTTTTATATCAAATGAAGTACTCATTTGCGGATAGTAATACCATTTATTTGAATGGCAAACTCAAATCAGATTCCATTTTTGTTGCGTTAAAAAAAACATATCATCATTTTCAATTAACCGAAAAACAGTTTCATTGGCTGAGTGAGTATAACAGATAGTATACTGCGTTTAGTAGGAATAAATTCATTTGGTTATTCTAAAAATGGCATCATAAATGTACTCATCAATTGGGATTGCATTGCGGCAACGATTGCAGTGGAAAGCCCGTACCGCGGGCTCTGGCGCGGGCGGACTTGGAACGAAAAGCGTGTGTGCCGCCCAAGCAATTCTGATTCAAACTACCTGCCCATCCATTTTTATTCAACTAAAAAAAATTCCGGACCTAAGCCCGGAATCTTTTCAAATCAAAAATAGTAAAGAACCACTTAAAAAAGAGATATGAGATGTGAGACATGGTATAAATTCTATTATCTCACTACTAGTATTTACGGATGATTAGAGAATATGTAATAACTAATATTATCTAATAAGTATGGCATATCAATCAAATCGACATTTCCATCTCCATTTAAATCTGTTGCATAATACCCCGATTGGAATTGCGTAATATCATCAACAAGAATAGGATAATCCATTAAATCAATATTTTGATCTTGATCTAAATCACCTGAATAAAATGCCCATACGCCCGGATCAACTTCTATCATATTGCTTCCGTATGCTTTAGCTGACGCATTACTGAAGTTATATGAAACAGTAGACGTTGTAAACTGCACCGGAGCGGCACTCCATGTTTGAATTGCATTTCTGTGTTTGATAGCAATGTAACGCGAACCGGTTGCATTTGTAAACACACAAGATGCGGTACCATCTGTATTGAGTACGGCCATTTGTGAACTTACAATTCCATAAGGGTAAGTTGCACTGTGAAGTTCTACAAGTAAGCTATCAGCTAAATTGTTATTGAATGATACACCCTGATTTGATAATACCGGAGCCATTTGAGATGACCCAAGATAATATCCTTCAATAAATAATTTTAAATTAAGTGTAATCGCACACATTGGAGCAACTAATGTTGTATCGGCAATTATCAGACAACCATTGTCATCTTCAACTGTTACATGATAATTGTCGGCTGACAAACCACCTAATGTAAGGGCAAAATTATTTGTCAATGGATCATTTAATGTATCACCATTTGTATTCGTCCAAAATGTGATATAAGGTTGAAGGATAGAAGTACCTCCTGTAATACTGATGGATATTTGTCCGTCATTGTTACTGCAACTCACCATCGAATCGATCGTAAATGAGGCAGACAATGCATCAGGTTCTACCACAATTGCAGTACCGCAAATAATGACATTCGATGGATATTCTTTGGCACAAACAATATGTGTTCCTGCAGATAAACCAAAGAAGAAACCGGTTGTATTTGTATAAACATTTGCCCCATCAATATCATAATGAAAACTACCTGATCCGCCGGTTGCACCGCCAAAGATAGAACCATCAACATTTCCATGACAAGAGATATCTTGATCGACATGCACATCAATATGCAGAATAGCTAATTGCAACGTCATGTTGCTATCGCACCCGTTTGCATTCACTCCTGTATAGTTATATATTCCACTTGCTGTATAAGTGACATTGTTTGCTGTCCATGTATAACTATTGGCCGCCGTTACATGTTGAATAGATGAAGTTGCATGATGAATAGTGATGTGTAATGTATGCACAGAATCGCACCCTGCTGCATTTGTATACACATGTGTTGGATTACTGTTTGTCGTATAGGTGACACCATTCCAAACATAACTGTTACAAGCTGCTACAGATGACGAACCGGTATTACTGTTCTTAATCGTTATATGTAATGTATGCACTGAATCGCACCCTGCTGCATTTGTGTACACATGTGTTGGATTGCTACTTGCTGTGTAAACAACTCCATTCCATGTATAACTGTTACAAGCAGTTACGGATGATGAACCAACATTGCTGTTATGAATAGTAATATGTAATGTATGTACTGAATCACAACCGGCTGCATTTGTATATACATGTGTTGGATTGCTGTTTGCAGTATACACAACTCCATTCCAAGTATAACTATTGCATGCAGTGACAGATGATGAACCGGCATTACTGTTGTGAATAGTTATATGCAATGTGTGAACAGAATCGCAACCAGCAGCATTTGTATACACATATGTTGGGTTGCTGCTCGCAGTATATACAACTCCATTCCATGTGTAACTATTGCATGCGGTTACAGATGAAGACCCGGTATTACTATTATTAATTGTAAGATGTAAAGTATGTATTGAATCACATCCTGCCGCATTGGTATAAATATGTGTTGGATTACCACTTGTTGTATATATAGTACCATTCCAATTATAGCTGTTGCATGCAGTTATATTTGAAGAACCCGTACTGCTATAATTAATTGTCACATGTAATGTATGCACTGAATCGCAACCTGCAGCATTTGCA
>JANNYV010000488.1:0-5106 GCA_031410275.1 Bacteroidota bacterium | reverse complement strand
ATCCTTCCTGAAATATTTCTTTTCATATTCTATTATCCATTACATTTACATCCTAAAACAAAAACCTTATGATATCACATTATCCGGCTCTGATAATTACCGTCTTGGTGATTTTGGCCATTATCTTCTCAGGAATTTTTACGGTACAACAAGGTAGTATTGCCGTAGTGACTATGTTTGGAAAATACCGTCGCGTTCATCGTCCGGGATTAAATTTCAAACTGCCTTTTTTAGAAAATATTTTTCGCAGGATTTCAATTCAAAACCGTTCGGTAGAATTGCAGTTTCAGGCTATTACACTCGATCAGGCCAATGTTAATTTTAAAGCCATGTTGCTGTATGCCGTATTAAATCAGGATGAAGAATCGATTAAAAATGTGGCCTTCAAATTTGTAGATGACAGAAGTTTAATGCAAGCCTTAATAAAAACAATTGAAGGTTCGATTCGTGCTTTTGTAGCAACAAAAAAGCAATCCGAAATTCTTGGACTCAGAGGAGAAATTATTTTGCATGTAAAAGAACAAATTGATGTGCAATTAGAAAGTTGGGGTTATCACTTAATAGATTTACAAATCAATGATATTTCATTCGATGAAGAAATTATGAAATCGATGGCGCGTGTAGTGAGTAGTAATAATTTAAAATCGGCTGCAGAGAATGAAGGTCAGGCTTTATTGATCACACGAACTAAAGCGGCAGAAGCAGAAGGTAATTTTATAAAAATATCAGCAGAAGCTGAGAAGCAAGCAGCTCAATGGCGCGGACAAGGTGTGGCGTTGTTTAGAGAAGAAGTAGCACGTGGTATGGCTTCGGCAGCAAAAGAAATGGAAGATGCAAAATTAGATGCTTCTTTTATTTTATTCTCGATGTGGACTGAATCAATTAAACATTTTGCGGAGAACGGAAAAGGGAATACGATTTTCTTAGATGGCTCAATTGATAAAATGCAACGAAGCATACAAGAATTGATGAGTGTGACCAATGCGAACAATAAATAACTTGTGAAGTAGGTCTATGCAATTCAAGGATGTCGTTGGTCAGCGTGAGTTGATTGAAAAAATAATTACTTTAATACACAATCATCATCTTCCGCATGCATTGTTATTAGCAGGGCATGAAGGAAGTGGAGGTTTACCTTTGGCTATCGCTGCGGCACAATTTATTATGTGTACAAATAAACAGGAAACAGATTCTTGTGGTGAATGTGCCGCTTGTACCAAGATGAATAAATTGCAACATCCGGATATGCATTTTTCTTTCCCGACATTTAAACGCGAACAAAATAAAATTCCTGTCAGCAATGATTTTATCGGGGAGTTTAGAGAGTTCGTATTGGCTAATCCGTACGGGAATGATACCGAGTGGTTGAAATTTTTGGATACTGAAAAGCAAGGAAATATTACTGCGTTAGAATGTCGTGAAGTCATTCAGAAATTGCAGATGCGAAGTTTTGAAAGTGAGTATAAGGTTTTAATCATGTGGTATCCTGAGTATTTAGAAAAGGAAGGAAATATTTTACTCAAACTGATTGAAGAGCCGACAGACAAGACCTTACTTTTTTTTGTAACGACCAATGCAGATAGTATTTTGCAGACGATACAATCGAGAACACAGTTATTTCCGTTGAAACGTTTGAGTGATGCAGAAGTGAAGGAGGCATTAATACGAAGAGGGATACCGGAAGTAAAGGCGATACAATATGCACGGATTGCAGAAGGTGATTATCATCATGCGTTAGCGCTGACCACAGAACAAGATGATGATTTGGCGGCTGTTTTACGAAATTGGCTCAATTGTATTTACGCCAATAAAGGAATTGAATTAGTAGAATGGGTGAATGGTATTGCGGAAAGAGATAAGGAAGCCCAAAAGAAATTTTTGGAATATGTGATTCAACTTTTAGAGCATTTAATACGATATAAAAATTTAGGTGTTCAGAATTTAGTGTTACTAGAAAGTGAGCATAAAATGATAGACGTATTGATAACAAAAGGTTTGACCGATTACGCGGTAGCTGAAATTGGTGATATGCTCAATGAAAGCATTTATGAAATTGAACGGAATGCAAGTACAAAAATTCTATTTCATTCATTATCTTTACGGATTCAAAAGATAGTGCTAAGGAAAAGTGTGGCTGTTTAGAAAGTTAGTGAGTTAAGGAGTTAGTGGGTTAAGGAGTTAGTGGGTTAAGGTGTTAGTGAGTTAAGGAGTTAGTGGGTTAGTTACTACTTAATATCAATCCCCATTCATATTAAATGGACGTATGCGTGAGGGATAGTAGCGAAAAGCCCGGAGCGAAACGTAGTGCAGCGAGGACTTGTAGCGGATAGCCCGACCTGAGGCTTTGCGAAGGGAACGCCCAAACAGACATGACATTGAGAAATTTTGAAGTTGTGGTCAATTATTATTAACGATTAAAATGTATTATACATGGGATGTGGAAGTTGTGGAAGTAGTAAAAATGGCGCATTGCCTACGGGTTGTAAAGATCATGGTTCGTGTAAAAGCGGCGGATGTAACAGATTAAATGTACATGACTGGCTAAGTTTATTGCCAGTATCAGATTTTTCAAGACCCTATCCTTTTATCGAAGTCAGTTTCAATCATGGAAGCCGCAAAGAGTATTTCAAAGCGCAGAATCCGTTGATTTTCGAAAAGGGTGATTTGGTAACTGTAGAAGGAAGTGGCGGTTATGATATTGGCGTTGTAAGTGTGACCGGTGAATTGGTGAAGCTTCAAATGAAGAAGAAAGGTGTGAGTGAAAAGAGTGATGAAATTAAAAAGATTTTGCATGCCAGTACCGAGTCTGAAATAGAGCGTATGGATGACGCCAAGAAGAATGAAAAGGAAATGATGATACGTTCGAGAGTAATTTCGCGCGACCTTAATTTGGATATGAAAATTGCAGAAGTTGAGGTGCAGGCTGATGGCAGAAAAGCGACCTTCTTTTATACCGCTGAAGACCGAGTTGATTTTAGAGAATTGATTAAACGCTTTGCCGGTGATTTTAAAATAAAGGTGGAGATGCGTCAGATTGGTATTCGCCAAGAAGCCGCGAAAGTGGGTGGTATTGGCAGTTGTGGGCGTGAACTTTGCTGCAGTACCTGGCTCAATGATTTTAAATCGGTGAGTACTACTGCGGCCCGTTATCAAAATTTGTCTATCAATCAAACAAAACTTTCGGGTCAATGTGGTCGATTGAAATGTTGTTTAAATTATGAATTGGATACGTATATGGATGCACTTCGTGTGTTTCCTGAAAATGCAGATCGTATTAAAACAAAAGTGGGTATTGCCACCTTGCAGAAGAAAGATATTTTTAAAAATTTGATGTGGTTTAGTTACGATAAAAGTAATACGCATTATCCGGTGACGATTGAACGTGTGAAGGAAATTATTGAGTTAAATAAGAAAGGTGTATTCCCTGAAGAGCTAGAGGCAGTGGAGGTGATAAAGAAATCGGCGATGACAGAAAAGAATGATTTTGTGGATGTGGTTGGACAATTCAGTTTAAAATCGCTTGATAAAAGCAGTAAGAAAAGAAAGGCGAATTCGAACTCTTCAAATAATCAAGCAAGAGCTAAAGAAGGGAATAAAGAAAATGTACCTAATCAGCAAGGGAACAGGCCAAACCCGAACCAAGGACCAAGACCGAATCCAAACCCAAATCCGAATCAAGGACCAAGGCTACAGGGGCAGGGACAAAATAAAAAGCCGAGACCACAGAATGCCGATAGGCCTAATCCGAATCCGAATCAGCCGCAACAGCAAGGTGTCAAGCCTGCCGAGAATAGAAACAACAGACCTAATCAGCCTAACCCTAGACCACAAGGTTCAAATAGAAACCCGAATGCCAGAAATGATAAAAAGGGTGGGGAGCCGGAAGGAGACGCTAAGTAAATGTCAGGAAATTTGTGTGAGTTGATGTGGTTCTTCTGTATTAATTTGACCTATTATATAGAGGGTTTGTGATGACATAAACTACGAAGCAGAAAATTAAGACACACTAAAATTCCATTGACATGAGCGATATCATCGCCATAGATTGAAATCTGTGGCATTCGAGGATAAAGCTAACTCTCAAATGCGATAACATTGCATGTCAAAGCGATGGGAAGTTTGAAGAATTGAGACAGAAACCACGATGAGAACATCACCTGGATGCTTTCTCAAAATAAATACAATTCTTTTTTGATTTTACCGATTATAAATCCTACTTTCGCACTCCCAAATTGGCAAACGCACGTGCAAATTTTCGACATCTAGTTTCTTTCAGACCTGAAAAAGGGCAATGCCTTGTGGGAATTTATTGGTTTTAAAACGCTTAAACATTAATATGGCTGCAGTAAAAAATGCAAAAGTAACAGAGAGAATCAGTTTTTCTAAACTAAAACAATCGTCTGAAACCCCTGATTTACTGGACATCCAGTTAGAATCATTCAGCGAGTTTTTACAATTAGAAACTACTCCTGATAAACGAAACAACGAAGGATTGTTCCGCGTATTCAAAGAAAATTTCCCTATCACCGACACTAGAAATATTTTCGTGTTGGAGTTTTTGGATTATTTCTTAGACCCGCCACGTTATACAATCGATGAATGTATCGATAGAGGTCTAACATATTCCGTGCCACTTAAAGCAAAATTGCGTTTAAGTTGTAATGATGAAGAACATATCGATTTCGAAACTATTGTTCAGGATGTATTCTTAGGAAATATCCCTTACATGACACCACGCGGAACCTTTGTAATTAATGGTGCTGAGCGTGTTGTGGTTTCTCAACTTCATCGTTCACCAGGTGTATTCTTTGGTCAATCTGTTCATCCGAACGGAACAAAGATTTATTCTGCCCGTGTTATTCCATTTAAAGGAGCTTGGATGGAATTTGCAACCGATATCAATAATGTGATGTATGCCTACATCGATCGCAAGAAGAAATTCCCTGTGACGATGTTATTACGTTCTATCGGTTTCGAAACTGATAAGGATATTCTTGAATTATTCGGAATGGCCGAAGAAGTTAAAGCCGATAAAAAAACGTTAAACCACCAGCTAGGTAAAAGACTTGCTGCACGGGTTCTCCGCAGTTGGGTTGAAGATTTTGT
>JANNYV010000487.1:0-2794 GCA_031410275.1 Bacteroidota bacterium | reverse complement strand
CTAACGCATTAACCCGTTAACTCACTAACCCCTCAACTCACTAACTCCTTCATCTTCTGTATTATTTATTTCTGTTTCGACCAATTTTATTTTCTCTATCAGTGAATCCACTTTTTTTCCAATGCCTTCTAAATAGGTAGGACCACTTTCTCCATTTTTGATAGATTTATTTTTCCCGTTTAGTACAAACGTAAAATTCAATCGTGGCAAATCACTGGCTTTCGGATGATACACATCTTGCAATGATGTTAGTTTATATTTAGAAAATGTCAGCATAAATTTGCTCATTTTTGCGACCGGAATTTTTCCGGTAAAGCGTCCAATTTTTTCTACATTTTTTTTCCCTGTATAAATGATATCACCATTTTTAAATAGTTCTACGGTGTATTCGGGACAACGTCCGAAGCAAGCCGTTCGTTGCATTTTTATATAGGAGATTTTATTTTGCGCCGTTGCATTCAATAAAACAATGCTCAGAAGAAGAGAGAAGATAAATTTCATTTCAAGTATTTTTTACGAATGTACAAATTGAAATTCAAATAGTGATTGTCTTTAAATTCAAAAGTGGGATTTCTGTTAAGGAGTTAGTGAGTTGAGGGGTTAGTGAGTTAGGGTGTTAGCGAGTTAAGGAGTTAGTGAGTTGAGGGGTTAGTGAGTTAACGGGTTAATGCGTTAGCGAGTTATGGGTTTAGTGTCGGTGGTTACGATTAGAATAGAAGCTGTTCAACATTTTCACATTCTCTCCTTCTCAAATTTCCAAATTCTTACATTCCTTCATTCTCTATTCTTACATTCCTTCATTCTCTTTGTAAAACTCGCTTGCATCTAAAAAAATATCTTACTTTTGGCTTGATGTCAAATCCCAATTTACAAGCAGAAGGTAGTAATCAAAGTACGGATAAGGAATATGAAAATAGTATTCGGCCTTCGAGTATTAATGAGTTTTCCGGTCAAGCGGAGTTAATTGAAAACCTGAGTATTTTTATTAAGGCTGCCAATCAACGTGGTGAAGCCTTAGACCATGTATTGTTTCACGGTCCACCCGGATTGGGGAAGACCACCTTGTCACGAATTGTAGCCAATGAACTCGGTGTGAATATAAAAGAAACCAGTGGACCGGTGATCGAAAAACCGGCTGATCTTGCAGGGCTTTTGACTAGCCTTGAAACAAGAGATGTTTTATTTATAGATGAGATACACAGATTGAGTACGGTTGTAGAAGAATATTTATATGCAGCCATGGAAGATTATAAAATTGATATTATGATCGATAGCGGGCCGAATGCACGAAGTATACAAATTGCATTGAATCCGTTTACCTTGGTTGGCGCTACAACACGTTCAGGTTTACTTACGGCTCCATTGCTTTCGCGTTTCGGAATCAAATCAAGATTAAATTATTATTCATTGGATGTGCTTGATCGGATTGTAACTCGAAGTGCCGGTTTATTAAAAGTAAAAATAACAAGCGATGCGTCTAATGAAATTGCACGACGTAGCCGTGGTACACCACGTATTGCGAATGGTCTGCTCAGACGTATGCGTGACTTTGCGCAAATACTTGGAAATGGCGTGATTGATTTGGGCATTTCAGAACATGGATTAAAAGCCTTGAAAGTAGATGCACATGGATTGGATGAAATGGATAATAAAATACTAATGACCTTAATTGAAAAATTTAAAGGTGGTCCGGTCGGTATAAATAATATTGCCACCGCAGTGGGCGAGGAGAGCGGCACCATTGAAGAAGTGTATGAACCGTTTTTAATTATGGAAGGTTATATCATACGCACACCGCGTGGAAGAGAGGCAACAGAAAAAGCATACAAACATTTGAATCTGGGAAATAAATGGATGATGAAGGATGGATCTTTGTTTTAGAGGAGGTGCTGCTCACCATTCGCAAAGCTTCATCCGTAAAATTATCAGGAACAAATCATTGAAACATAATGAACATGCGAAAGACTTTTCAGTTAACCGGTTTGTTTTTCCTGATTATTTTTTATGCTAGTTGTGCTTCATTTCGGCATCCATCAGATCGAACAAAAAAATTAAGCAAGGATTGTATTTCCATCGTTCAAATGAAAACAGATACCTTATTTAATAGTAAACAAATCGTTTCGATACTTATATTCAATAAAAAATGCTTTAAATGGTTTAAGATAAGGATTGGTTACAGCGGAAAAAAATTGGTGAAAACGAGTTCTATTGCGGACAATTACAAGGCACTTGCAGCTATCAATGGTGGTTTTTTTGACAGAGATTCAGGAGGCAGTGTCAACTATTTTGAACAGAATAATTCATTAATCAGCAGGACAGACTTAACTAATATTAAATGGACGAAACCTGATAGTGTGGCTAACGGTGCAATCGTATGGACTAATAAACATAAAATTATAATTGAACCGGCAAAGAAGGATCAATTTTATGAAGAATCAAAACAAGAGGCGGCGGTTCGGGTGGCGGGTCCATTACTGATTCTTCATTCAAAACCTGTGAGATTACCCAACATAGGTTTCACTGACGAACGGCATCCCAGAACTTGCTTATGTATTTCTAAACAAGCTGTAATTTTTGTTGCCATTGATGGGAGGTCTGAACAAGCTACAGGGATGACTCTTTATGAAACACAAAAGTATTTACTGGACATGGGTTGCGTAGACGCAATTAATTTAGATGGTGGCGGATCAACAACCATGTGGGTCGATAAAAATGGAGTCGTCAATTTTCCAAGCGACAATACGGGCGAAAGACCTGTATCTGATGCGATATTAATATTGAAAAAATAAATGGG
>JANNYV010000486.1:0-2610 GCA_031410275.1 Bacteroidota bacterium | reverse complement strand
TTTTTTAGTCTAAAAAAGACAATACAGCACAATACCATCCGGCATTTGCTTACTATCTTTTACATTTTACAAATGATGATGTTATTATATTTAATCATTAACTTCTTCTCAAACGGTTTTCATTTCTAGGAATGCAAAGTGTAGTGGGTTCAAATGTGCCGGTTGCATCGCGAACCACCCATGAAGCCATTTGTAAACCAAACAAAGCGGGTATGTAGGATATGGTTCCGTAAAAAGAATTTTTAAAATTAGAACCGTCCGTCATTTTGATGGATTCTCTGTTGGGCGATTCTTCCGAGAATACCGTCATTACGCCAGAATAGATGCCTTCTTTCTTAAGTCGTTTACGTATGTATGATGCAAACGGGCACATATGTGTTTTTGAGATGTCGGCATATTTCAATTGCATCGAATCAATTTTACCGCCTGCACCCATACTGCTGATAATTTTGCATCCTTTTGCTTTGGCTGCTTTTATCAAATGCAATTTTGGGGTGATCGAATCAATACAATCTAACACATAATCATATTCATATTTGTTTACCAGTTCTATAGTTTCATCAGGATTGATAAATTGATTGACTGTCACTAATTCAATAGCAGGGTTAATATCAAGTATACGGGCCTTCATCAGTTCAGCTTTGCTTTGCTGAACCGTTGTAGATAATGCAGGAAGCTGACGATTAATATTCGTAATGTCTACCACATCACCGTCCACGATAGTCAATTTGCCAATTCCTGCACGTACTAAAAATTCTGCCGCAAAACTCCCAACGCCACCTAAACCTACAAGCAACACATTGGTATTGCGTAATATTTCGAGTGCTTCTTTTTTAATTAAGAGTTCTGTTCGTTCGAGCCATTTTGGTGTTGAATACATGAGCGCAAATGTATAACAGATTTTCATTTAATATCGATTGGACAAGTGGAATTGACCAATCTTCGATCAATAGATTGTCGTAAGCACTTGTAACCATCGGCATTTACCACAGTAAGATTTTTTTTAGGTCTAAAAAAAAATTATATTGGTATTATAAAATTCAATTTGCTAAATGAATGAAGGAGTGCCTTCAATAATTATTGAATCGCAAGCCCCGAATTAAAAAAGCCCACAGAAAATGGAGGGCACTGAAAAAGTACCTCTTTTTGGAATAGATGCAAAGGATAAGCGATTAAGTTAAAAGTGATTTTAGCTTAATCGCTTTTTTATTGGCGATTATTTGGATTTGGATTACGGTATGCCATTGAGCTTCCTTTGGCTAATAAGTAGTTTTCGGGAGGTTTTTTAGTGTATTGCTTTCATTTTATATGACTTCAGTACTTAGTTTTATTATTCTTTTGAGGTTAACGGTAAAGATGGCCATTGCTCCTTGCATTTGGATATTATTTATACCGTATGATTGTGCTCTGTTATAACCATGAACATTTTTTAACTCGCTATTTTTAGCTTCTATCTTGTATGGATGTGTTGCTTTTTCTTTGAAGTATAGCGTTTCTTGAAAAGCCATTTGCGCTTGATGTAAATTCGATTTTATAGAAATTGAGTACGATTTCGTTTTTGATCCTTCCTTATAACACCCTTCTCTTAACGGACATGTTTTACATTTCTCAACATCAAAATAGTAGGTTTCTGTTTGATTAGTTCCAATATTTTTCTTGCCTTGAACTGCCTTGCGTATTGCCATATGGCCAGCGGGACAAACAAATCGATCGGCATCTTTGTTATAGTCAAATTGATCTTCCGCCTTTCTAAAACCTTGGGTTATGGAAGGATTAAGCTTGGCAACCACTTTAATATTTTGCTCCTTGGTAAGTTCTAGATTATCTTTTCCTGAATAGGCTCCATCTCCAATTATAGTGTCCACATCGATACCATTTTCCTGACTCATTGCTAAGAGTTTGGGTAGCTCCTTGCGATCTCCTTTTTCGCCCGATGTGACTACCGCAGCCGTAATGATGCGCTCTTCTGTCATGGCCAAATGTGTCTTGTATCCAAAAAAGGAACTGTCGCTGGATTTATGTCCTATTTTAGCATCTTCATCTTTGGACATAATATAGTTTTCATCAGCATCTTCAATAGTTTCTTTTAACAGATTTAATTTTTCTTTTACCGCAGGTATTGAACTGATTGATTCTTCTTTTTCTATTCGTTGTTCTAACTCTTTACAATACGCCAACTCCTTTTCTAGATCGTTGTCATTATTCTTAGCAGGCATACGATCTTTCCAACTTTGATCAAAACTGTAAACAACTTTTCGAAGTTGTTTTGAACGCGTTCTCAACACGTCGATGGCGGAAAATGGATTTGATTTTGATAAGGTATGTGTAGCATCAACTATCATTGATTTAGTGCGAATAATTCCTTTTTCAATAGCAATAGAAACTGTTTTACTAATCAATAGATTCAGTAAGTCCGTATCCTTCAATCGTAACTTTCTAAATTTTGTAAGTGAACTTGAATTGATGACATCTTCTTCTGGTGTCATGTCCAAGAAATATTTGAAAGACATATCAAATCGAGAACGCTCAACCACATCAATATCTGATATCGTGTATATTGTTTTAAGCAACAAATATTTGAACATTCGAATCGGGCTCTCGGCAGTACGA
>JANNYV010000485.1:0-2122 GCA_031410275.1 Bacteroidota bacterium | reverse complement strand
AAAACGAGTTGAAACCAAGTCATAGAGTTGCGTTGTACCTTCATTAATTTCGTCATCAATTTTGTCTTCATATGCTTTGAACTCGTCAATATCTGATTGCAGGAAAAATAATTTTCCATAATCAGTAATTTCAAGATACTGTTGAAAGACCCGTTTTGAAAAATCATCATTCACCATTTTGGGAGAATAATGTGCATTTTTTATGACTTGACTAATTGTCGAAAGAATGGCTTGATTTTTTGTGAGGGTTTGATCATCCGGTGCATGAAACGGTTCTATTTCAATATTGTCACCAAACCCGTTTGCATTTTTAAAAGCAATTAATCGAAACGAAAAAAAGACTCCGATACCGGCTAACAAAAAAAGGAGAAGAAATGATTTTTTATTCATGATAATTTTCTGTGCGTTTTTGAGGCGTGTAAAGTTAACCTCTTTGTCGTTAAAATATATCCAAAATTAGTTTATTTTGTCAGCCGTAATGATAAACGGTGACTATAGCAGATTAATAAAGGACGAAGCCCAACGCCTTGGGTTTCAATATTGCGGAATTGCAAAAGCTGAAAAATTAGAAGCCGATGCAATACGGTTGGAGGCCTGGTTGAAAAAAGGGAATCAGGGTCAAATGAAGTATATGGAAAATTATTTTGACAAACGCATTGATCCCAGATTATTGGTAGATGGAGCTAAAAGTGTCATTACCTTATTACTGAATTATTTTCCTGATGAAAAACAACCTGAAGGCTTGCCAAAAATTTCAGCTTATGCTTATGGTAAAGATTATCATATTGTGATCAAAGAAAAGCTAAACGAATTGCTGTTTACCCTGAAAGAAAAGATCGGTGATATACATGGTCGCGGCTTTATAGATTCAGCACCGGTACTTGAACGAAGTTGGGCTGTAAAAAGTGGTGCGGGATGGATAGGAAAAAATGGAAATTTAATTACCAAGCAACAAGGTTCCTTTTTTTTTATTGCCACCTTAATTATCGATCTTGAACTTGAGTATGATCATCCATTTGTAAAAGATTATTGTGGGTCGTGTACCAAATGTATTGAAGCTTGTCCGACGGAAGCCATACTTCCTGACAAGGAAATAAATGGGAGTCAATGTATTTCATATTATACCATTGAACTGAAAGATGCGCTTATACAAACAGAAAAAAAATGGGACGACTGGATTTTTGGTTGTGATATTTGTCAGGATGTATGTCCATGGAACCGTTTCTCAAAAGCAACTAGCGAAGAGGCATTTAAACCCTTGAATGAAATTATGCATTACTCAACAAGTGATTGGGAAGAAATTACAGAAGAGACATTTAAAAAAGTGTTTAAGGACTCGCCCTTGAAGCGAACGAAACATGCAGGGCTGATGAGGAATATTTTATTTGTGCGTTCTAAATGAGGAATGATAAATTTTTAAATGATGAGTTATGAATGATAAATTATGAATGAAGGACGTTCATCATGAAATGACGGATGTGTGAGGGATAGTAGCGAAAAGCCCGGAGCCGCTTCGGCGAGGACTTGCAGCAAATAGCCCGACCCCGAAGCAGTCCCGTAGACAAATCCTTAACGTTCGAACCTACTGAAAGTACTTTTTGTCACGGGGCGCTTTGGGGGCACACACAAGTAATAAATTATAGATGGCATGAGACTTGATAATATTTTTATACTCTATCAAAACATTACATAAAATATAATCGTACTTTTATACACTGAAAACACTATTCACTTTTTTAAACACATAATTTTACTCATGAATGCATCAAAATATCTATTCATTTCCTTCCTGATTTTTAGTGCCGGCATGGCAAAAGCACAAGCAAATTCGATAGGAACAACACAAACCAATTTGCCTTCTTGGGTGTATATGATAGACAATCCCGAAACCAATTATTATGAAGCTATAAAAGCATTTGATGCCTATTGGAAAGATAAAATAAAACCGGAAGGTGAAGATGATCGCGGGCGTGAATCAAAGGAAGAAGAGCAGGAGCATAAGCGCTTAGAAAAATCCTTAAAAAAAATGACGGTAGCACAACGGGAAGAATTTAATTTGATAAAATATCATTACAAACGTTTCGAAACATGGGCCAAAGAAGTAAAACCTTTTGTGCAAGAA
>JANNYV010000484.1:0-6261 GCA_031410275.1 Bacteroidota bacterium | reverse complement strand
GCTTGGACACAGAAGGCAAACTTTCCACCGGGTGCAAGCATTGGTGGATGGGTCGTATTCATAAAAATCGTTGTAGTAGCTCATGCCCAAAAATGTGCCTAATCCAATATAGGCTTTACTACCTATTGTAAAAGCCACTGCATTGTTTCTGGTGTTAGGGAAACTTGCTCTTTGCGCCCATGAATTTAATGTGCTATGATTAGGATCGCTAACAGTCCCTGTTACTTTCATACCACAAGTCTTTATCCAATTCGCGCCGTCATATAGATCAATACACTGATCATCTAAATTAAAAATTTGCAATCCAATCGCCGGTGTAGGAATTGCATCGCGCTGAATTGTTGTCATTCGAGGAATGAGTAAACCCTGTGTTGTACTGCTAATGTCTAACTTAGCCGAAGCATTAGGCGCATTGGCTCCCATACCTATGCTTGCTCCATTATTATAAAGATTATTATTGTTCACAACCCATGATGTACCATTCCAAAAAGTTGTATTACCAATGGCTGTTCCATTTGGCAAACCACTTCCTCCTGAACCCGAAGCACCTAAATCACCTGCGATACCAATAGTCCACGATGCAAATGTTCCTGAACCCACAACACGATCCACATTGACAATTAGTGTTGAACCGGAATAAGATGTAACAAGGCCTTCCACATAATTTGTTCCACTATTTGCAACACGCACTCTATTGTTTGCTAAATAAGCAAGTCCTGTTTGTGTAGTAAACGTTTTACTTCCTAAACCTATTGTCACACTTGATGTTGAAGTAGCGGCGTATCCTGTTCCATTTGTTCCATTAGTCCCGTTCGTACCATTAGTTCCAGCAACACCTTGTATGCCTTGTGCCCCAGTTGCCCCTGGAAGTCCTTGTATACCTTGTGGACCGGTTAATCCAACCGGGCCTTGTGGGCCAGGCACTCCCGGCACATTGGCATATAAGGCATACGGCACACTTAGTAATTGTGTAGTACCCATAACAATAAATGTATTTCCTCCACTTGCATCTAATTCAACTTTAATAAATTTAGAACCGCTACCCCAATTAATTGAAGAAAATGTTCCACTAAGAACAGTTCCTTGCCCGATATTCAAATTAAAAAGCCCTAAGGAATTTGTGGTGGTTGTATGTTTTTCTTGATAAATAGTTGAACCAACATTGCTTCCATCTAAAATACTGAAGCGAACGGCGATGGCTTGATTGGCTAAAAGATTACCGCTTACATTTCTTGCTACTGCCTGATATGGGAATGTTTGAGGTGCTTGCGCTGTAGCGAATGAGCCAATGAGGCAATAGGCAAATGTCAGTAATATTAAAGCGAGATTACTAACTTTGTATTTTACAATACCGATACTAGAATTCTTCGGAATGAAAATGAAGAAATTGATTTTTTGTTTCATGGAGTTTAATTTTTAATTTAAGTTCCATCAAAAGTAGACTTGGATTCCAAGAATGATTCCCACATAAAAGGGGGGGATACAAATGCGCCAATTAGCCAATTTGAACAGGTGCGAATGAATACAAGGATATTACCATATTCTTTTATGGGCAACGTATCACACTATCAAATCAATTTTTGTTCCTACTCCAATCGTTGAGTGAATGCTCAATTTGCCTTTCATTTCATCAGCACGATGTTGCATATTAAGTAACCCGCCACGATGTTTAATTTCATTCATATTGAACCCACTTCCATTATCCTCAATAATCAAATGAATATTTCTTTCTGTAAAGTTCAATGTAAGAACTGCCGTTGTGCAACCCGAATATTTTGAAAGATTATTGACGGCTTCTTTAAAAATTAAATACAAATTATTTTTCATTTCCATCGGAAGCTTATTTATTTTTTCAGTATGGAAATTAAATGTATACTCAATTTGTTTCGCTTCTAAAATGGTTGTCGCATATTCCCTCATTCTGCTCATCATTTCATCAACCGTATCATTACCCGGATTGATATTCCAAATAATATCACTCATGTTGGTCAATAATCGTTGACTGCGTTCGTTTATTTTTTCTAATGATGATGTTGTTTTTTCATCCCCGGATAGTTGCGCATTTCGTTGTGCCGTGCGGCTCAGGATATTAATACTGCTGAGTGTGCTGCCAATATCATCATGAAGGTCGCGACTCAGTTTGTTGCGGATACGATCGACGCTTCTTATTTGCTTAAGTCTGTATAAATATATTAAGTATAGTGTCAGCATAATGGCCAACACACACAATATGTAAAACCACCATCGATTATACCACGGCTTCATAATTTCGAATGATAGATATGCTGTATTGAGACTCCATTGATTATTTGCATTTTTTGATTTTACTTCGATTCTATATGCGCCCGGTGCCATATTCAGTAATGCGAATTGTTTACTTCTGTTATTACTTCTCCAAGGCAGTGTATCACCATTCAGAATAATACGATAGGAATAACTCTTATTTGCACAACTGTAAAAATCGATACTGCTTACCGAAAATGTAATATTGTTTTCATTGTGTTTCAATATCAATTTAGTATTGGTAAAATTCATTAATTCGCCATTCACATACGCTGCGTTTAGCACCACATGTATGTCATTTTCTTTTTTCAACAAGGATAATAAATCTATTTTGTACAACGCTGCCTTGCCACCAATAAAGAGCGTGTTTCTTACACTATCAATATAAAATGCCTGGGTGGTAATATCTTCAACAATACCATTTCGTTGATTGAGTACTTGGAGTGACAGGTCTGTTGTATTGATAATTGCCAATCCATTTTTTGTAGCCACAAACAAATTATGTTTATAATAAAACAAACCTTTTATAACATTAGACGGAAGTCCATCCTTCATACCGATAAGCTTCGTAGTATTATTTTTCAAATTCAAAATAACGATGCCTTGATAGTTGGAAAAGTAAAGTTTATCACTGTCTCCAACCACGAGTATGTTTATCCAATTCGTAAGAGGGAGGGCCTTTTGATAAGTGAAGATATGTTCGAAGGTATCCGTTTGAATGTTATATTTCCATATTCCTCTGTTCACATAACTAGCAAAATAAACATTGCCGGATCGGTCGCCATCAATCGCTGAAAAATTAGTGGAAACAAATCCATCCCTTGGTGGGTAGAGTTTATAGGATGAGGTTGTTGGATTAAATTTACCCAAACCCTTCTGTTGAAAGCTCATCCAAATATTACGATGAATATCTTCATAGTAACCATAGTTTGCTTTTTCTCGAATAATTTTTTCAAATTCGTTCAATGGTTTAAGACCGAAGCTTAGCTTATTATTTTCCCATACCAAATCACGGGCACCACGAACCAACCATCTATGTTTAGGCAATGGAATAATTACATCCATCCAATATTTCCAAGCACGTTCCATAGGAATAGTATCTAAATAGGAAATCATACTATTCTGTTGGCGATTATAAAGATAGCAACGTTCCGCCATAGTGGTAATAAACAAACTCGTAGAATCGATTGGCTTAATATCGGTAACATGCTGCCAATCTGATTCGCCATGATATGGAACGGGGATTTCAATTTTTTCGAATGACCTAAATTCTTTTTTGAGAAAATATAAACCATTCATAGAAGCCAACCACCAGTTGTTATCTTTATCTGTAAATTCCGTGTAAATGGCTGCAGAAAACCCTGA
This sequence comes from Bacteroidota bacterium, assembly GCA_031410275.1. Classification (GTDB taxonomy): domain Bacteria; phylum Bacteroidota; class Bacteroidia; order Chitinophagales; family Chitinophagaceae; genus OLB11. The sequence continues at coordinate 2,613 of JANNYV010000484.1, read as the reverse complement.
ACTATTAGCAATGGTAATATGTTGTCCATTATGTTGTATCAATTCATCATAAGGCAATTCATATATCGAAACATGACTGCTATGGCTATAAGCCCAGAGCATATGATGTTTGTCAGGAAACGTCATACGACCTATCCAACTCAGTTGTCTAGCGAGCCCCTCCGATATTGGATAGTAGTTTATGTTTTGCTCATTTGCCATGAAGCAAAAAAGAGTATCATGGGTTGCTTTATAAAACCAAACATTAGCTGCAATGTCGCTTCCAAAAGCTTCAATATTAGATATTGAGGCAAGTACATTGTAATTATTCTGCTGGGCTTCTTTCAATGGTACAATCTTTTTTTGGCGGTAATCCACAATTGAAAATTCTTGTGTTTCATTATCCCAAAAGATTACGTCGCCATTTTTTGAAAAGATAGGCGGATGGTGGCTAATATCGGAATGTTTATTCACATCATGATCTGAGAACGGATAAGCTATTGTTGCATACGGCGTCATATCAAATTCATAATAATGAAATGCAGTAGCACTTAACACAATTACTTTTTGAATAGCATAGTTGACAGAAATATCCATAAATTTATCATCCAACCATTCCCAACCTTTTTGAATAGAACAGTGTATCGTATAACCCTTCATGGTTTTAGGATTCATAACAAACAAGCCTTTTAATGTAGAAGCCAAAATTTGACCATTGGGTGTAACCGATACATAATTTACACACTCAGAGGGCAAACTTGTTGTATCCTTATCATCGTGCAACACCTTTACAAATTCATCACCATCAAAACGACACAAACCTGATTCGGTTGAAATCCAAAGAAAACCATCATGGTCTTGAGTTACATTGTGAATGACATTACTAGATAAACCATCTTTGGTTGTATACAGTGTATGATTCCAAGATTTAATTTGGGAAAATAACGTCTGCACAGTTCCTGAAAGAATAAGCACCAATAGAAGTTCAACGGTCCTTTTAAATTTAATGTTCATACGTCAGAGTAAATTCTAAAAATAATTGTTCAAATCATTCAAATTTAATTCTAAAAAACAAAACCGAAATACAATATCAACTTGTGTTCAGTTACTTACATTCGGTTATGCATCCGTCAATAATCCTCAGTCAAAACTATCCACCAACATTTTGAAGGCAATAATTTGTCCTTTTACAAAATCACCAGAGAATTTAATTAGCACATCCTTCACTTCTCTATCACCTTATGAATACTATACCGGGAGATGTTTCTTATCTCCTAAATTCCTTCCACAAAATACATATCAATCTCTCCTTTATTTTTAGCCTCAATTTTACCGCGATACACACATTCAAATTTGTCTTTCACCATTTCATAGGTGGCACCGCTGATATTTATTTTGCCGGCTTCGCCACTCGATTCCATTCGTGAAGCAATGTTTACTGTATCGCCCCAAATATCATAGGCAAACTTTTTAATACCGACAATACCCGCCACCACAGGTCCTGTATGAATGCCAATGCGTATTTCAAAAAAAGGCTTTTGCTCCTTTCGTTTAACAGCATTATACTCTTTCATAAAATGCTGAATTTCAATGGCGGCTCTGATGGTATCTTCTGCTGTCGTTTTGCTTTCAATGGGTAGTCCGGCTGCGGCCATATAGCTATCTCCAATCGTTTTTATTTTTTCAATATGATGCGAAGAAATAATGGTATCAAAGGCACTGTAGATATGATTGATTTCGTGTACTAATTCTTCCGGACTTAATTTTTCAGAAGCTTGTGAGAAGTTTTTAAAATCAGTAAACAGTACTGCCACCTCATTGAAGCTGCGTGCCTTTGCCGCACCAGTATTTTTAAGTTCTTCTGCTGTTTCAGCAGGAAGGATATTTAATAACAATTCTTCGCTTCGTTGTTGTTCGACTTTAATTTTGTTTCGTTGCCTTATAACAGCAAGTGAAAATAATAGCACTATGACGATTCCTCCGAACAAGAAATTTCTTATTGTTTTTTGTTGTTGTATGCGTTGTTTGGATAGTAAATCTTTTTTGATTTGTTCCGCCTTGTCTTTTGCTTTCTGTTGATCATAATCATCCTGAAACTTATCTTTAATAGCGGCCTTCCTAACTTCATCAATTTTCAATTTATCGCGCCACACATTGTATCGTTGATAATGCAAGTAGGCTTCCTTGAAATTGCCACAGCAAGAATCAATTTTTGCGGCTTCTAATTCAGCATCCCGAATAAAAAAACTCAATCCGGGCTCGTTAATGGTGAATAATAGACAGCTATCAATATATATTTTAGCTTCTTTGCATTTATGAAGCGTAAAGTAATCTTGTGACAGTTGATACCAGACAGATGATGCGTGCCCCGAAATTTGTGGAATTTCCCTCGCTACCAATAGCGCTTGATAATGATATTCAAGCGCCTTTTGTATATTCCCTTTATTTCTATAGGTATCACCAATATTCGCTAAACAGGCTCTCAAAAAAGTTTTTTCGGGTAAAGTTTTAGATATGGCCAAGCTCTTTTCATAATATTCCAAGGCCTTATCATCAAGCTTATTTTCAGAAAGTAACAACCCCATCACATTGTACGTAAATCGTAAGCCCTTCCTGTCCATTTGCTTTTCATGA
>JANNYV010000483.1:0-8993 GCA_031410275.1 Bacteroidota bacterium | reverse complement strand
AATTTTTTTATACGTATTGATATCCGAGAATAAAAAAATTTCACTCATTAACGCAATGTTAGACCTTGGTGATATAGAACTAAACATAGAGAATGTTCTGTATTGAGAATTAATTGTTTTACCTTAGTAGCTTAAACACTCGTTGAATGAAATTTTATTTTCTGCTTTCCCTTTGTATCCTTTTATCGGCCAATTTATTTTCGCAAGCAAATAAAACGAATGGTGTTTCCGGACCGGCAAAACAAATTAATTTCTCGGATCATACGATAAAAGATTATGATGCGCAGTTGATTTATTTAGATGAACATCCGATCCCCTCTGCAGAATATGGCAACAAAAAAGAAGAGCTGAACAGACTTCGTATTGCCTATCAAAATAGCGTAAACAAAACAGAACAAAATAAAAAAACAAGAGGACTTGCCGTTAACCCAACAATTGTAAAAGGCGCACAAGGTAATACATCAAACGGTATTCCAAATGATAATGACATTGCGGTATCAAACGATGGAAAAGTAGTCAGCGTCGTGAATTCGAATATTAGAGTATATGACGATACGTTGAAATCTATTTACAATAAGAGTCTTACTTCATTGGTATCTTCGGTTGGAGTGTATACAAATATTTCAGACCCTAGAGTTTTGTACGACCCAACATCTGATCGTTTTATATTGGTTTGTTTTTCCGGTAATTTAAGTTTCGAATCAACCATTCTTGTCGGGTTTACACAAACAAATGACCCAACAGGAAATTGGAATTTTTATACCTTAAATGGTAATTCGTTTAACGATTCTACTTGGAGCGATTACCCAATCATTGGCATTTCTGATAAAGATTTATTCATCACATTCAATCAGGTAAAAGACAGTGTCAGTTGGACCATCGGATTTAAACAATCAGTGATTTGGCAAATTGATAAACAAACCGGATATACCGGAAACCCTTTGCAGTATACGCTTTGGAGCGATATAAAATATAATGGTGTGCCGTTGCGAAATATTTGTCCGGCAAAGTATCAGGGTAATGGCATGGGAAATAATATGTACTTTTTGACGCTGCGCAATGTGGCGGCCACGAACGACAGCATTTTTCTCAATGAAATTACAAACTCACAACAATCCGGTTCGGCGGTTATCAATCAAAAGCTTTTACTTTCCCCGGTCAATTATGGCTTCCCTCCGAATGCACTTCAAAAATATTTCACGCCAGGTCCTCAACAATATTTAATGACCAATGATGCAAGAGTATTAGCCGCTATTTATGAAAATGATTATATTCATTTTGGTTCCAATACACTTAATCCCGCGCATATGAATGCTGGTGTTTTTTTAGGGCAAATAAAAAATGTGAGTAGTGCCACGCCCATTGTAACGGCTGATATTTTATCGAATGATACCATTGAATATGGATATCCATCGATGGCATATATGGGAAACAATCCTTCTGAACATAAAGTGCTGTATACATTTTCGCATTGTTATGTCGATAGTTTTCCGGGCACTAGTGTCGTATATAAAGATGCCATCGGAAATTTCTCGGATGTGATTCCAACAAAAAACGGCACATCGAATATTAATGTTTTTACGGATTCGGTAGAACGATGGGGCGATTATACCAATATTCAACGAAAATATAATACCAGCAATAGAGCCTATTTATCAGGCTCCTGGGGCAAATCGAGCGGCGTAAATTGTTGGGTAAATATTATTGACAACAATGATTTTTCAGTGCCGACTCATGATATTTCTTCTGCCGTGGAAAGTAGTGTATACCCCAATCCTATGGTGAATAGGTTTAAGGTAAAATTTGAATTGGAAAAGGCCGCTCATGTTCGTTTTGAAGTTTTAGATATGAACGGACGATTTGTTTCATTGTTGTTGGATACATTCACGGATGAAGGCAAAAACGAATTTTCATTTTCTACTCAACCGCTTGCTCCCGAAAATTATGTATTGAAATTGAGTACAAACGGAAAGACAATTGCATCACATAAAATTACAGTGAAGTAAGAATACAATGAGCATTATTTTAGTGTCAAATATTTTGCCGGCATACAACAATTTGACACTTACTTATAATCCTTTAGACGCTTGTTTTACAAATGAATGTCGATGGTGTAATTTATCGGCACGGTTATATCCTGCAAGCACCAAGCAAATTTAATATTACATTTACGCATGAATTTTCAACTCGATATTACAATTCCTTTTCTTGAACCACGTATTCAACATCAATCAAAAATTTTATTGATAGGGTCTTGTTTTACTGAGCATATGACGAATTTTTTAAACAGGACAAAATTCGGTACGGTTCAAAATTCACATGGTATTCTATTCAATCCGCTGAGTGTTTGTAAAGCACTGCAAGATGTGATTGACAATAAAGTATATACCGAAGATGATTTATTTTTTTTAAATGAATATTGGCATAGCTGGTATCATCATTCCGATTTTTCGGATATGGATAAAGACAAGGCATTACATAAAATTAATTCTTCTATTCAATCTCAACATCAATTTCTGAAAAAAGCCGATTTTGTTTTTATAACCTTGGGTTCAGCCTTTGCGTACAGGCTTATTGATAAAAATATAGTTGTAAGCAATAATCATCGTGCACCTTCGCAATGGTTTACGAAGGAATTGCTTGACATAAAGATAATTGAGGAGGCGTTAAAAAAAAATCAACAACAATTGCATGTTTATAATCCTTCTCTTCAACTTGTTTTCACCGTAAGCCCTGTGCGTCATATACGTGATGGTGTCATTGAAAATAACCGAAGCAAAGCACGATTATTAGAAGCGATTCATTCATTAAGCAATATCTATTATTTTCCCGCATACGAATTAGTGATTGATATTTTGCGCGATTACCGTTTTTATGATATCGATATGGTTCATCCTAATTATCAGGCAACGGCTTTTGTGTGGGAAAAATTTACGGAGCATTGTATAAACCCAAACTGTATTCCGTTGATGAAGCAAATGGAACAACTTTATAAAGCAAAAAATCATCGTTCAAAAAATACCAACAGCGAAGCCCATAAAAAATTTTTGAAAGAACATTATGATTTGTGTCTTGCATTGAAAGCTGAGTTTTCGTATTTAGATTTGGAAGAGGAGATGGAAGTATTTGGTAGGCAGGCGGCAGTGAAAAGTATTGAGTAGAAAAAAATAAATACTTCTGATTCACGATGTTATATTTGAATTATGATAACACAATTATCACTGCTATCGTTCATAGAGAAATCTCAACACGAGTTGGTCATTGATGTACGAACACCATTAGAATTTGAGCAAGGACATATCATCGGGGCAAGAAATATTCCGTTGTTTACGAATGAAGAACGTGTATTGGTAGGCACTTGTTACAAACAACAAGGAAGGCAAGCTGCTATACTTCTCGGGTTTGAATTAATAGGAGGACGCTGGGCAAATTATATTCGTGACGTTGAAACGCTGACCTCAACAAAAAAAATATTTGTGCATTGTTGGCGCGGTGGTATGCGAAGTGGAGCAATGGCTTGGGCATTAAGCATGTATGGCTTTGATGTGTATGTACTCGTTGGAGGATATAAAAAATACAGACGATTTTGTATCGATACATTAGAAAAACAATACCCCATTATTATTCTTAGCGGTAAAACAGGATGTGCTAAAACAGCTTCCTTACTCGAGATGAAAAAAATGGGAGAACAAGTCATAGACTTAGAAGGTATGGTGCATCATCAGGGTTCGTCGTTTGGGTCAAAGGGAAATGAATATCAACCTTCACAGGAACAATTTGAAAATTTGCTTGCTCATGAATTGAATCAAATGGATTTAAAAAAAAGAATTTGGTTTGAAAATGAAAGTATCGTGATTGGAAGGCGGGTGATACCGGCAGGAATTTTTGAGCAAATGCGGAATGCGCAAATTATCAATATGCAATTGCCGGAGGAAGAACGAATTGATTTTTTAGATAGAGATTATGGTCGATTGGATAAAGAATTTTTGAAAGAATCGGTATTAAAAATTTCAAAGCGATTAGGGCCGAATGAAACAAAAATAACGCTGCAAGCAATTGAAGAAAACAGGATGAAAGATTTTATAAAACAGGTATTAGTCTATTACGATAAAACCTATCAGCGAAGTCAGGAGAAAAGAGAGAAGGCAAGCATACATCATTTACCATTAGAAAAAATAAATCCTGTGGAAAATGCGAAAGCTGTGATTACTTTGTGCGATGAATTATTCTGAGGATAAGTTTTGGTTATGGAGTGATTGGGTTATTAAATTATTGAAGAACCAACACCTTAACGCGTTAACTCACTAACACCCTAACTCGTAACACCCTAACTCGTAACCCGTAACTTCCCAACTCATAACTCGTAACTCGTAACTCAAAGAAATGGAAAACATAAAACTGACTCAATACTCTCATGGTGCCGGATGCGGTTGTAAGATTGCTCCTGCTGTGCTTGATAAAATTTTGCACAGCCCCATTCAACATCAGAAGGATCCGAAACTTTTAGTGGGCAATGATACCCGCGATGATGCGGCCGTGTATGATTTAGGAAATGGAACGGCTTTAATTTCGACAACAGATTTTTTTATGCCAATTGTCGATGATGCATTTGACTTCGGTCGTATTGCTTCGGCAAATGCCATTAGCGATGTGTACGCGATGGGTGGCAGACCTGTTTTAGCAATAGCCATTTTAGGTTGGCCAATTGATAAACTCGCACCCGAAGTAGCGCAAAAAGTATTGGAAGGTTCGAGAGCCATTTGTGCCGAAGCCGGTATTACCTTGGCCGGTGGACATAGTATTGATTGCCCGGAGCCTGTATTTGGTTTGGCAGTAAATGGCATTGTAGATATAAAAAATTTGAAGCAAAATTCAACTGCAAAAGCCGGTGATAAATTATATCTGACCAAAGCATTGGGTGTTGGTATTTTGACTACCGCACAAAAGAAAGGCCTGCTGAAAGAAGAACATAAAAATATTGCACCAAACTCTATGAGCAAATTAAATAAAATTGGTGAACTGTTTGGCGGCTTATCGTACATCCATGCGATGACCGATGTGACAGGGTTTGGTCTGCTTGGTCATCTTTCTGAAATGTGTGAAGGAAGCCATTTGCAGGCAGTGATTGAATTTAATAAAGTGCCTGTGTTAAAAGAAATAGATGAATACCTCGAACAAAAATGTGTACCCGGTGGCACCAACAGAAACTGGGCAAGCTATGGTCATAAAATTGAAGAACTCAATGAAAAACAAAAATTAATTCTTGCTGACCCACAAACAAGCGGTGGACTTTTAGTGGCCGTTGATGCGAATCATACAGAAGAATTTGAAACCCTTTTAAGAGCAAATAATATTCCGGCGGAGAATTGTATTTCGTTGGGATGGTTGGAAGAGAGGGAGGGAGAAAAGGTGATAAAGGTTGTGTAATGAGAAATAAGGAATGAGAAATAAGAAATATAAAATAAGAAAGTAAGAGCCTCTAATTGAATACATATTCCACTAACATTTATTTTTTTATTATTTTCATCCTTACTGTTTTTTCTTCTTCAATAATTTCTAAAAAATATAAACCCATTGTTTGATTTGAAATATCAAAAGTGAAATTCTTGCCCTTTAGTTTTTCATATTGCAAAACTGTTTCACCAAGTATATTGACAATTTTAATGCTTGCATTTGAAAGCGATCCATTGCATGTGATATGTAGGAAACCGTTTGTTGGATTCGGAGAAATTTTTATATCATCAGCTAACAAATAATCATCCATATCGAGACTGCTTACTGCATAACAACTCGAAGTATCCGTACAACTATTTTGAGTCACAATCGCTGCATAACTCCCATTCGTCAGTGCTGTATAACTTTGATTGGTAGCGCCGGTAATAAGCGAATAGGAAGGGCAATTTACCCATTGATAATTTGCACCTATTGCATTTGCAGTCAAGGTTGCACTTGATTGAGTGACTGTCGCATTCACGGAATTTATCGTTAGATTTAAAGTCAATGTACTATCGCAACCGCCGGCGTTTGTAAACACTTGTGTATAGACGCCGCTTGCAGAATAAATTTGTGCGTTCAGCGCAAAATTGTTGCATGCTGTTTGTGTCAAAACAGACGTGGAACTAGTATGAATAATAAGATTTAATGTCAATGTGCTATCGCACCCGGAAACATTTGTCATTGATTGTGTAAAGGTTCCGCTAGTGGTATACGTTTGTCCGTTTAAACTATAACTGTTGCATGAAGTTTGATTGATACTTGCATTACTCGAATAGGAAATGTTCAAGCTTAATGAAACCAAACTATCGCACCCGGCAGCATTGATATATGTTTGTGTATATACACCACTTGTGGTATAGGTCTGAGAGTTGAATAAATAACTGTCGCATGCTGATTGATTTACATTTAGCATGGAAGAATAATTTATTATAAGATTTAAAGTAATGACACTGTCGCATCCTGTCGCATTTTCGTTGACTTGTGTATACACATCGCTCAATGTATATGTTTGGGCATTGAGTGTATACGCATCACAAGATGTAATGCTTAGCGTTGAATAACTTGGTTGGCAAGAGCCCATTTTTTGAATAAAAATATCTGCATTTGTATTGAAGGATGTCAAATTAAAAACAGCACTCCCCGGATCGAAATCAGCGGTATTCGAAAAGCTGCCGGCCGTATAAATATTCTGATCCTTATCAATGAATAGGCTATTGGCGGCGTCATCCGAAGTTCCTCCAATTGCTTTGCCCCAAACAAAATTTCCGGCACTATCTAATTTTAAAATGAACCCATCAGTACTACCGGCGGAGGTCAAATTGTATGTCCCTACACCCGGATCAAAATCGGTCACACCATTAAAGGTTCCGGTTGTATACACTGAGCCGATTGTATCTGTAACCAATGAAGTGCCTTGATTATAACCCGCACTTCCAAATCGTTTTGCCCACTTGAAATTTCCGGCAGTATCTAACTTCGAAATAAAAATATCATTGGTACCGAGTGCTGTCAAATTATAAATACTTGTACTGGGATCAAAATCGGCCGTTCCCCAAAAATAACCTGTCGTATAAACACCTGAGGCATTTACAGCAATAGAAGCTCCAATATCATAATTCAATCCTCCTATATTTTTTGCCCAAACAAAATTTCCTGCAGAATCTAATTTAGAAATAAAAATATCTTCATCTGATGCAGAACCTGTGACCATTAGATTATAAACAGGAATGCCCGGATCGAAATCACTTGTTCCTGAAAATGTACCCGTTGCATATACATTGCCCGACACATCGGTGGCTAATGAAAAGGCATAATCAATGCCGGGACCTCCCATGTTTTTTGCCCAAATAAAATTTCCGGCGGTATCTAATTTTTCAACGAAAATATCATAGTTGCCGGCTGAACTAAGATTGCTGATACCCGTATTCGGATTGAAATCGACCGTACCTCTGAAGCTGCCTGCGATTAGCAAATGATTGAATGCATCCATTACAACCGAGTAACCGTAATCGCTTTGTGTACCACCAATTTGTTTAGCCCAAATAAAATTTCCGGCGGTATCAAATTTCGTGACAAAAATATCATGATCTGCAAGTCCTGATGTTGTCAGATTCGCTACACCGTTTGGATTGAAATTGACCGTACCGCTAAAAAAGCCTGTCATATAAATGAATCCGGAGGTATCAACAAAAATTGAATTGACATTATCATCAGCTGGGCCACCAATTTTTTTTGCCCAAATAAAATTTCCGGATGAATCAGTCTTCAATATGAAAAAATCAAAATTGGCATAAGCTGTTAAATTAAAAACACCTGAAGGGGAAGGATTAAAATCAACGGTTCCTTTAAATTCGCCGACGGTATATATATTTCGTTGCGCATCAGTGGCAATACCTGTTGCATAATCGTCCGAATTTCCGCCCATGCTTTTCGCCCATTTAAAACCGACGTATTGTGCTGCAAATAGTTGAGAAGTGGCGCATACGAAAAGGAGCAGCAGTATTTTTTTTATCATGATATGACTTTTAAAAGCAAACAAAAATATTGATTCCCTTGGCCTTTTCCAAAGTTTTAAACTATAGGGACACAGTGAATCATTTCATAAGGTAATTAAGTGACTTAGTTATTAGGTTATTGATTTGGCAAATCCTTGCCTTGTTTTTTATTGAATCGTACACTTTTTGAGTTGTTGCTTTGCTGATGAAAGTTACTGTCGATGAAAATCTAGCCCCGATAGTAGTGGAAAGCTCCTGCCGCTTTGGGCAGGACTTGCAGCGGATAGCGGGCCCCAAGATGAATGATGATTGAATGCCGGGCTCCGAAAAAAGATATGAGTATTGAGTAGTTAGCCAATATTGTAAACATCAGAAACCAGCTATATATAATGCATAAAAAAATCCCCATTAAAAATATGGGGATTTTAATTTTTCTGCTCTCCCTCCAGGACTTGAACCTGGGACCCCCTGATTAACAGTTCCAAAAAGTTTGGTTTCACCAGTTTACTTGTTTTTGCTTCTCCTTATACAAGCCTTTACAGCATTGAGTTGTAGAGGTTTTTTGTTTTCTTTTGCTTTCCCAGAATTGTTTCAATTTGAACCCCTTTCTTGAAAATGTTGGCAAATTGTTGGCAAATCTTACAACCCTTAAAACGACATCTAATAATATGAAACCTACAATAAAAATCGCTTTGGATACCCGAAGACAAAAAGAATCAGGCGTGTATCCTGTAAAACTACAGATTGCTTTTCAGCGTGAAACCAAGCGCTATTCTACCGGAATCAGCCTATCGAAGGAGCAATTCGACTATGTACTCAACCCGTCAAAATACAAAGGAATGTTTGATGCCAAGCTAAAACGGGAATTACATGAGGCTCAACTTGAATTAAACACGATGCTTGGAAAAGCTAATGACATTGCCATAAAACTTGTTGACTTTGGCTTTGCCCAGTTCGACAAGAAATTCTACCAGAAGAAACTGTCAAATACAGATGTTTACC
>JANNYV010000482.1:0-3343 GCA_031410275.1 Bacteroidota bacterium | reverse complement strand
AGCATGAAATTCGTAGAAAGCCTTTTTAACCGGATCCATCAGCTCATTGCCGTCCCAAGCTTCCGGTATTAGCATCATCATCACATGCGGCAGCGAACGGCCACAAAGAGTGAGCAATTCCACCATGTTATCCAGGCAGGCGCTGTCCGACTGGCCGGTGGTAACAATGGGTGTAAGGAGGTCAATTTCTTCTTTGGTAAAATAAGGCGAGGTGAAGTTTTTCTCGCTTGTTTTTAACCAGTTTAAATTCCCTTGCAGCGTGTTTATCTCGCCGTTGTGCGCCATGTACCGGAAAGGCTGCGCCAGCTTCCAACTTGGAAAAGTGTTGGTGGCAAAACGAGAATGCACCAATCCAAAAGCACTCACCAATTTTTTATTTGATAAATCAGGAAAATAATTTCGAACTTGTGTGCTGGTTAATTGCCCTTTGTAAATAATTGTTTTGTACGAAAGCGATGCTATGTAAAAACCAATACTATCTTTTTTTATTGAATTATTTATAGTGTGTGTTGCATAATTGCGCAGCACAAAAAGTTTGCGTTCAAAAGCATCTACATCTTTTACATGATCTGGGCAAGCAATAAAAACCTGTTCCATTTCAGGCTCTACACTTAAAGCTGTTGGGCCAATATTTTCTGCATTCACAGGTACTTTTCTGTAACCAAGTATTTCTATATTTAATTTTTCTGCTGCTTTGTTAAACAACGAACGACATTCTTCTCTTACTCTTATTTCTCTTGGAAAGAAAATAATGCCCACGGCATATTTTGTAAATGGAGGTAAATGAATGCCAAGTTTTTTGCATTCATCAAAGAAAAATTCGTGAGGAATTTGCATAATAATTCCTGCACCATCGCCGGAGTTGTTTTCGCAACCACATGCGCCTCTATGCTCCATATTTTCCAACACTGTTAATGCATCAGAAATATGTTGATGAGATTTTACGCCTTTAATGTTGGCCACAAACCCAATACCACAAGCATCATGCTCAAAGCGTGGGTCGTAAAGGCCATCAGTGTTTTTTGTTTCAATATTTTTTAGTTCATTCATTGTTATTATTTCATTTTAATTATGAACCAAACATTCTCATTTTTTTAAACATGTCGCCCCTCTGGGGCTCTGATTGCATTTTCGTATTTTTCTTTCTACTGGCATGTCGCTCCTATGGTGCTAACAATTTCACCATTTTCTTTTTGAAGCAGCAGCAGCAAAGTTTTATTCAGCATTAGTTTCCAGCTATCCACTATTAGTTTTTTTTGCCTCAAAGGCAGGCAAAAAAAAGCTAACCGTTCCTATCTGGGCTAGGTTCATCAGTAGTTCTTTTCTCAACCTTGCTTACCAAATAGAAATAAAGATTGATACTGTTTTCAAAATTTATTCATTCTAAAAAATCAACATTGAACATTTAACTAGTTTCCATTAAATCCTCAACATAATCTCCTAGCCAATCTTCCAATCAATCTCCGCTCCGATAGTCCCTCCCCTCCGGGGAGGCTAGGAGGGGCTCCTTTACACCAAATACCCAAACGCATTATCTCCACTCTTCAATTCCGTATAATTAATATGATAGTTGTTTAAATTTTTCAACAACAAATCATACTCTTTTTTTGTTTTTAATTCAATACCCACCAATGCAGGACCAGTTTCTTTATTGTGTTTTTGCATATATTCAAAACGGGTAATATCATCATTATCGCCTAGCACATGATTTACAAATTCTTTTAAAGCGCCAGGTCGTTGTGCAAAACGAATAAGGAAATAATGTTTCAACCCTTCGTATTGCAAACTGCGTTCTTTAATTTCTTGCATACGATCTATATCATTGTTGCCACCACCAATTACACAAACAATATTTTTTCCTTTTATTTGTTCGGCATATTCATCCAACGCTGCAATGCTTAATACACCTGCAGGTTCTGCAACAATCGCATCTTCATTGTACAATTGCAAAATAGTAGTACATACTTTTCCTTCGTCCACCAACAACATATCATCTAACACATCTTTGCAAATAGAAAAAGTAATATCGCCTACACGTTTTACAGCAGCGCCATCTACAAAGCGTTCGATATTTTCTAGTGTTACTGGGTGCCCAGCTTTTAGGGCCTCATACATGCTGGGTGCACCCTTTGGTTCTACACCAATTATTTTTGTTTGAGGAGAAAAAGTTTTAAAATAAGAGCCTACGCCTGCGGAAAGACCGCCGCCGCCGACGGCTAGGAAGATGAAATCGAGGCCGGAGCTACAGCCCCTCCTATCCTCCCCGGAGGGGAGGGACAACTGCGAGATTGAAGTAGTAGATTGATTGTTATTTTTGTTTTCTATGTTATTGAATTGTTCAAATATTTCTACGCCAACTGTTGCTTGTCCTTCAATAATTTTATAATCATCAAATGGTGGAATAAATGTCATTCCATTTTCTTCTGTATATTTTTTAGCAGCAATGGCACAATCATCAAACGTATCGCCTACTAATTTTACTTCTATAAAATTGTCGCCAAACATTTTTGTTTGCGATATTTTTTGATTGGGAGAAATAACAGGCATAAACACAACACCTTTTGCACCTAGTTTTTTGCAACTGTATGCAAAACCCTGCGCATGGTTGCCTGCGCTTGCACACACTACACCACGTTGCAATTGCTCAGGTGATAAGCTACTCATCATATTATATGCACCACGCAATTTGTATGAACGCACCACTTGCAAATCTTCTCTTTTCAAAAAAACATTGCATTGGTATTTTTTGGAGAGATTTACATTGAGTTGCAAAGATGTTCTGTTCACAACGTTTTTTAGTCGTTGCGCTGCTGCTGTAAAATCTAATAATATTTCTGATGTAGTATTCATTTAAGTTGTTGTACTTATCGTTTTCATATTTGTCATAGCCTGTCTTAATTTTGCACCTACAATTTCTACCGGGTGATTACGCAAAGCATGGTTTACTTGTATCAATGTTTTGTTATCCACACCTGCATCTTTTCCTTCATTGAAATTTTTTCCAATTACATCGGTATCTAATTTTTTCATAAAGTCGGCTAACAAAGGCTTGCACGCATGATCAAATAAATAACAACCATATTCTGCCGTGTCAGAAATAACCCTGTTCATTTCAAATAATTTTTTACGGGCAATGGTGTTTGCAATTAATGGTGTTTCGTGCAATGATTCGTAATAAGCAGATTCTTCTTTAATACCCGCTTCTATCATGGTTTCAAAAGCGAGTTCCACACCAGATCTTATCATGACCACAAATAATAATGCATTATCAAAAAATTCTTGTTCCGCAATTTTCATATCGCCAGCGGGTGTTTTTTCAAAAGCTGTTTCGCCAGTAGCTGCT
>JANNYV010000481.1:0-6022 GCA_031410275.1 Bacteroidota bacterium | reverse complement strand
AAGCTCTTTTGTCCGATTTTGCTTTTCGATTGCAGTGATCTGAGACCTGGGTGGTCGCGGGGATGTTTTCTTCACAAGTAGTGAAAGTGTTGAGTCACCCCCTATATCACTAATGGTCTCTTTTGCATAGGAATTGCCCTTGCTTCCTTTTCCTTTTGGTCTGCGACCTGAATTGAATCCAATTCGATTTCCCTGGTGTTGTTTCATCAGTTCAGAGGTAACTGTGCCAAAGAGAGATTGGAAATCCATCCAAGTGGGCGAGGATATCTTTCCCCGAAGGATGGAAAAGAAATTTTCGACAATGAGAGTGGAGAATTCATAAATAAATTTAACCAGGACATCGAGTTCTTTATTGGGTGAGAGCCACCAGTTTGTGGAAAAGATCCGGTGAAATTTTAGTCCAAATTCTTCCAATTGTTTTAGACAAGCATCCTTATTTGTGGGTGGATGAAGCCATTGCTATTATTCAGCAATCTAATTTAAAATATGAAATTGGGGCATTTGCTACAGTTATCGAAGGTAATTATAGTGATGTAATGCAATTGATTAATGACATCAACGAATACCTTTACAGCAATGGTTGCAGCGAATGGATAAGTAACATTCAAATTCAAATAAGAAGAAATGAGGATATTACTGGAGATGAAAAAACAAGTAAGTTTAAGTAATTTTTTAAGTAGTGTTGAGCTAATATTTACTATTTTCAAAATAGTATTAATTGATAGTTTTTTTAATTCAATACTCCATCAACTACAGCTTTATAAACATTTACACCGATTGTATAAAGCTCAAACTTATTACCTCTTTTATAAATTCTTTATTAACTCCTTGGTTAGCCTTGGTGCCAATGCAGGCAATTGGAATATACAAGTAGATACTTTTAGCGGTGCAATTTGGTATGATACTATCCGGTATGCAAACTATCCCAACAGGCATTTTGCGTATTATAATTTAGCCACCGGTATCGATTCAAACCGTGAGCCAGCTATTTCAACTTGGGATTTGGTATTCAACAGATATTCAACCAACGATCCTTTGAGTGGCCCCAATCCTTTCAACAATGTCATTGGAGCATTAAGTAATAAAGGTATCATGGTGTCGAAAGCCAATGTTATTCATGTCGATTCTGCTCTTGTACATTTAGGCGATTATGTATGGCCATGGCCCGCAACAAGCGCAGTGATTTCAGCCGTTGGTTATAATTGGAAAACATTTACTCCGCCGGGAGGCCCATGGACAGTCCCTGATTCTGTTTCTTATTTTATACAAGATGTGCCGGGAAATTTATGGCAATTACAATTTACAAGTTATAGCGGAAGTGGTACAGGTAAAATTTATTTACGAAAAAGATTGGTTGCTGCAACTGCTGTACACGATATTAATTCACTCATCAGCCGTTATGAATTTTTCCCGAATCCTGCTCAAAATGAAATCAATATTTCACTTGATAGTAAGGAAAACACAAATGCTGTTTTATCAGTCATGACTATTTCCGGTCAAGTTGTTTCCACATCAACCTTAAAATTAAATACAGGTTTAAATGCCTTCACAGTGCCTGTCAATTCATTGGCAAACGGGAATTATATCTTCTCTGTTAAAGGGAAAAATATTAATCTGAACGAAAAAATTACCATCTCAAAATAAAAAATTGGCTAAGGTTATCTTTCATATCATCTTCTTCATGTTCGTGGTTTTAGAATCTAAAGCCACGAACTTGTTGATAGAGGTGAAGGATAAAAATTCGTTACAGACACTTACAAATGCGAATATTATCCTTTCAAAAAAAGGAGAAGACAAACAACACTTCACAGGGAAGGCCGAGCTTAAAGATGTAACGTATCCTGTAAAAATTTCATGCACGCATACAGGTTATTAATCTTTGTCGTTGACACTTCGAAAAAGTGATGTGTCGACAAAAGAGGGAAATGATGTGGTCATTCTTTATTTAGAAAAATCAAGCACGCAAATAAATGATATCGTTATTACCGGGCAAGTGGTTCCTGTAATGGCCAAGCATTCTATATATAAAGTGAATACCCTTTCAAATACTGAAATAAATCAACGTGCTGCAGTTTCACTAAACGATGTGTTGAATTATGAAATGAATAATTTTATTTCAAATGACAATATCCTTGGAAGCTCAGTGAACATTGGCGGTATTGGAGGGCAAAATGTAAAGATTTTGGTGAATGGCATTCCTGTCATGGGACGTGAAAATGGGAATATTGATATGGGGCAACTCAACCTGACTAATATCAAGCGGGTTGAAATGATACAGGGCCCAATGAGTGTGATGTATGGAAGCAATGCCCTTGGTGGTGTGATTAATTTAATTACTGCCACACCAAAAAAGAAATTCTCTGTGGGCGCAAGAACCTATCTCGAAAGTATTGGCCGGTATAATGTAGCCGGAAGTATAAGTTTGAATAAAAAAAATCAGCAGCTACAACTATCAGTTGCACGCAACTTTTTTTCAGGGTGGACACCCAAAGATTCCTTAGACCGTTTTCAGCTTTGGAAACCCAAAACACAATATACGGGCGACCTTCAATATTGGACGAGTATTAAAAAAGTAAAACTGAATTATTTCGGTTCGTATTTAAATGAAAAAATTACCAACAAAGGCGAGCCTATTATTAATCCGTATGAAGGATATGCCTTTGATGAATATTACAGAACACAACGAATTATCAATTCTTTGTCAGCAAATGTTGCTGTTAATAAAACAGATCAATTGACTTTTACTAATAGCTATCAAGCATACAAGCGAACAAAAAACAGATTAAAAAAAGACCTTGTAAGTTTAAATGAATTTGAAACAAAAAATGTTGGCGATCAGGACACTACTCATTTCTATGATGTCAATCTCAGAGGAACCTATTCAAGTAAACGATTCAAAAATTTTGATGTATTGCTGGGTTACGAATACGCCAATGAAACCGGACTCAGTTTAAAACTAGCCGACGCAAAACAAACTATGTCTGAGATTGGCATCTTTGGTTCAGGCTTATATAAGATGAAGAAATTGCAGATTCAACCTTCGTTGCGTTATACCTACAATAATAAATATAAAACGAACTTCACTCCGGCCTTGCATGCAAAAATTGAGTTGAGTACAACTACGCAATGGAGAGCCTCGTATGCTCGCGGATTCAGAGCACCTACATTAAAAGAAATGTATCTTCAGTTTATTGACCAGAATCATACCATCATTGGCAATCCTGATTTAAAACCCGAAATCGGAAATCATTTCGAAACAGGCATCGATCATCAGCAGACTTTCAAAAAAGCAGTTATTGGATATAGCGTGAATGCCTACTACAATTCTATTCAAAACCTTATTGCGTTAGCCGTCTTTAATAATCATGGTGTGCTCAGGCAATATGCCAATATTGAAAATTATAAAAATTGGGTCGCTAATGTAAAAGGAAAATTTTCACTTAACAATCTGACGGTCAATGCCGGTGCCGGTATTATTTTTGTGCAAAAAACAAATATCACACCGCAGCATAGTATTCCCGAATATACTTTCAACAGCAATTATTTTTTCAAGAAAATAAATACAGGAGTCAATTTCAATTATAAATACAATGGCCGTCAACCGGTGATTACGGTAGACCAGCAATTTTTATATACATCCGCATTACATATTGCCAATTTTTCTGTTCAACGGGCATTTTGCAAAAAGGCATTACAGGCTCAGTTGGGCGTAAAGAATTTATTTAATGTTCAAAATGCAACATTAACGGGTAGTATTAATACGCAAAATAGCGGCCACACAAGCGATGGCGCCATGCAAGTATTCCCTGCAAGAAGTTTATTTGCAGACCTAAACTACTCATTCTAAAGTAATTACTTATTTTACCCCATATCGAACATTATTTTGAGCTTCGAAAAATAGTCTTTGGCACAATGTTTGTCTTATAATTGGAAAGGAAATACTACGATGAGCTACGGTAACAGTGAAATTTTATTCAACAAGAAGAATTTAAAGTCTCCAATGGTGCAATCTCCAATGACTGCAAAGGGAATTTTATATATTTTAGAAGACACCAAAGTGGTTGAGAATGCAGAAGATTCTGTCGAATTGGTCAATCTCTATACGAAGCGGGTCAACAAGCCTTCTTCATCATTAACCAAGAAAATAAATTCAAAGGAGTTCAGACCTTTCGAGTTTTTAATAAACCGGAATTAATGATAAAGCAAATCATTCATGCTTCGTTCTACATTTTTGTAGAAGTGGTTTGTGAATAAACGATGCATAATAAAGTCACCACTTGTTTGATGAATTAAAAAAAATTGGCAAATAATTTTGTTTTTAAAATGTTAGCCCTATCTTTATACCATATTAATCCCCTCTCTCTGAAGATATCTCTACTTTAACATTCACATTTTTTAAACGGTGTGAACATTCATTTAAAAATAAACCCTGTCGTTGATAGGTACAGAGAATCTTTATTTCGCACAATAGTCAGTTACTAAACGAGACATACATTCGAATCGTATCGCTTAACGAAACTTTAAAACAGAGAACAACAAGCCTATAGCAAAAACTTCTACATGATTATTTAATCCTTATTGCTCACACAATAAAAAGAAGTTTTATGCAGATTACACAAAATCTTACCGAAGAACAATTAGTTGATCGTATTCGAAAGAACGATGAACAAGCGATTGCAGAATTATTGCAACGCAACAAAAGCAAACTCTTTACCGCCATTTTCTTGTTGGTCAAAGACCGTTACTTGGCCGAAGATCTTTTTCAGGACGCTTGTATCAAGGTCATTCTGAAAATCAGAGAAGGGAAGTACAATGAAGATGGAAAATTTACGCCATGGGCCTTGCGAATTGCACGTAACCTAACCATTGATTATTTACGAATCGCAAAACGGATGGTAAAAATTACCTTACCCGATGGCAGAGATATCTGTGAATTAATTGGCATGGTTGAAGACAATAAAGAACAAGCTATTATTCGCGGACAATCTGCCGGCAGAGTTCGAAAAATGTTGGATATGATTCCATATGAACAACGTGAAACAATTATTCTGCGCTTGTATGGCAATATGAGTTTTAAACAAATTGCCGAATTAACCGGTGTGAGTTTAAATACATCATTGGGACGAATGCGCTATGGCTTGATAAATCTCCGAAAGGTGATGGAAGAAAAAGGTATTTTGTTATAAGACAATCTATTTGCGTTGGTTAAATTGTATTGCCACTCCCACATTCTACGGATATTAAATTCATTTTTTCATGTAGCTTTGTTTACTGCAATGAAAAAGTTATTCCTGTTTATTCTCATTTGTTTTTCCCTTCATACACATGCACATGTCATTACATTTTGCGGTGAAGTAGTTCCTGTAGATAAAGATTTTGTGTCTGATAAATTGATGAATACCATCAAGAACAATGTCAACCTATTGAAGATGACAGACATGAGAGCCAGGGTAAACGCCTATTTCCCCATCTTTGATATGTATTTACGAAAGTGGGGCGTGCCTACCGATTTTAAATATCTTGCCATTGTTGAAAGTACATTAAAACCACTAACTTCCCGCGTAGGTGCCCAAGGTTATTGGCAAATTATGCCGGCCACTGCAAAAGAACTAGGGTTAAATATTAGCAGCCCTTACGGCGATGAACGGAATGATATTCAAAAATCAACCGATGCCGCCGCCCGATTACTTTCGGGTTATTACAAACAATTAAAAAAATTGGTCGGGGTTTATTCCTGGATTTTAACGGCGGCTTCATACAACTGCGGACCGGGTTGCGTGCAGAAACGAGTGAAAGCGGAAGGACAAACCAGTTATTTTGATTTGGATTTAAATCCGGAAACGGCTGCATATGTATACAGAATTATAGCGATTAAAGAACTGTTTGAATACCCCGAAATTTATATGAAAAATTTTGGGTACAATATTTTCAATAAGGCGAATGCAGGGAAAAAACTTACCATTGATCAAACCGATGTCGATTTTTCGAAATACGGAAATATTAAATTAAAGAAAAAGAAAAA
>JANNYV010000480.1:0-5748 GCA_031410275.1 Bacteroidota bacterium | reverse complement strand
ATCGCTCACTTTCAATATTTAATTCATAATTTGTTTTGTACACAAAGAACTCTTTGATTTGTTCATCAGACAAGGTTGTAAAAACCTGTGTATAAATTTCTGGGGTTAATTCACGGAGAATTAATCGCTTCGTTTCAATGTCATTTGTGTGCATCAAACTCATAATCTAGCTTTTCAAAAGAAATAAAATTCTCAAAGGGAATAGCCAATAGCGATCAGCGATTAGATTTTCCGGACATCGAATTACGAACATCGAATATCCAATCTCGGTCTCAACCTTCCTTCTTTCGATTTATTAAATATCATTTGCCCTTTATCAATTCCCTTTCGCAATTCTTTTTGCACTTCAATGGGCAATTCGTACATCGCTTTACATTCAACACTGCAACAACCTTTCATTGTTTCTTTGCATGCAGCGCATTGAATAAATAATAAATGACAAGCTTCATTTTCACAATTAGTATGTGTGTCAGCGGGTTTACCACATTGATGGCATTTCGAAATAATTTCTGCAGAAATACGTTCACCTCGTCTCTCGTCAAAAACAAAATTCTTTCCGGTAAATTTTACAGGCAATCCTTCTTGTATAGCTGTTTGCGCATAATGAATAATACCACCTTCTAAATGATATACATTTTCAAATCCATGCTGCAACATATAGGCACTTGCTTTTTCGCAACGAATACCACCGGTGCAATACATGATAATATTTTTGTCTTTTTTGTCTTTGAGCATATCGGCTGCCATCGGCAACTGTTCACGAAATGTATCAGATGGGATTTCGATAGCATTTTCAAAATGACCCACCTCATATTCATAATGATTGCGCATGTCAACCACAATGGTCTCCGGGTCCTTTGTCAATTCATTATATTGCGCTGCATTCACATACTTTCCTTTTTTACTGAAATCAAAGACTTCGTCATTCAAACCATCTGCGACTATTTTTTCACGTACTTTTATTTTCAGAACAAAGAAACTTTTTCCGTCATCATCGACCGCAATATTCAACCGTAGATTTTCAAAATCTTTTATTGAAAAAATATAATCCTTCAATGCTTCATACTTTGATGAAGGAACACTTAGTTGCGCATTAATCCCTTCATGCGCAATATAAATTCTGCCAAATACATTTAGCTCTTTGAAACGGATATAAAGTTCGTCTCTAAATTGTTTTGGGTCTTCGATGTTGAAGTATTTATAAAATGAAATGGTCGTTCGTTGCTCTGTTTCGCGCAACATCTTTTCCCGTAATTCTTTATGTGATATTTGATTATGTAATAAAGCCATGTAGCATTCGTTCTTGAGTTATTAGTTATTAAGTTATTAGTTATTAAGTTGGGTTTATCGCTTATTGGCCATTGCCTACTTGCATTTCCGAACATCGAAAATCGAGCCTCGAACATCGAAAATCGGACATCGCCTACCGCGGTTCCCAAATTGTTTCTACACCTTTCTGTTTAAATAATATATATCGAGCAAGCACAAATAAATAATCTGACAAACGATTTAAATAAATAATGACCAATTCTCCTACGAATTGATTTACTTCCTGCATATGCACACATATACGCTCTGCTCTTCGGCATACACAACGCACTACATGACAAGCAGACGCTACGACATTGCCACCCGGCAATACGAAATGTTTTAACGCCGGCAACTCCTCATTCATCTTGTCTATTTGTTGCTCAAGCAATTCAACATCCGATTTTTTCAAATCCGGAATATGCATTTTAGTATCTTTCTCAGGGTCACAAGCAAGTGAAGAACCAATGGTAAAAAGTCTGTCTTGAATTTCCTTTAAAATAATTTTTGTATCGGGTAAATTAATTTGGTCGCTGAGATGACCAACCCATGAATTGAGTTCATCTACAGTACCATATGCCTCGATACGAATATGACTTTTTAAAATACGGGTTCCGCCTATAAGGCCTGTGCTTCCTTTATCCCCCGTCTTTGTATATATCTTAAATGACATGCTGTTGGTTTATACAAGTGAATCATTATCTGCAATTACCTTAATAGGTTCTGTATACATCGGTTGTTGAACTGGAGCCGAATAATACATATTAGTTTGTTGATCATTTTCTATCAATCCGTCACGCAATCGAATGACCCGTTTTGCATATTTTGCAATATCCTCTTCATGTGTAACTAAAATAACAGTATTGCCTCCACTATGAATAGAATTAAAAATATCCATGATTTCGATTGATGTTTTCGAATCCAGATTCCCGGTTGGTTCATCCGCTAAAATAATAGACGGGTTATTAACTAATGCTCTGGCGATAGCCACTCGTTGACATTGGCCACCGGAAAGTTCATTGGGTTTATGATGCCACCGATCGGCGAGATTTACTTTATGTAATACTTCTTTTGCTTTTTCTTCCCGTTCCTTTTTCCCGACACCACTATACACTAGGGGCAATGCTACATTTTCTAACGCGCTTAATCTAGGAAGTAAATTAAATTGTTGAAACACAAAACCAATTTCTTTATTGCGTATTTCTGCTAATTCATCTTCTTTAATAGTACTGACATTGTGGTTATTTAAAATATACTTCCCTGCAGTGGGTGTATCGAGGCAACCTAAGATATTCATCAATGTTGATTTCCCGGAGCCGGAAGGTCCCATCAACGCCACATATTCATTTCTGAAAATAGATAAATTTAATCCTCTTAAAACCGGAATGACTTGCTTCCCGAGATTATAATGTTTGTATAAATTTTCTATCTTAATTATTTCCTGCATAAATAAACTGCGTGTAAAAATAGTATATTTGTCGCCCATGATACAAGATATTTTACTTTATTTTCGACATATATCAGCGATTCAAATTTTAGATATAGTTATTGTACTACTCCTTATCTTTCAACTGTTCAGGGCTTTGCGGGGAAGTATTGCGTTTAATATTTTTATTGGCACCTTGGCCATCTATGTGTTGTGGCTTGTTGTCAATAAACTTCAAATGCCATTGATGAGTGAAATTCTCGACCGTTTGGTTAGTATTGGTTTGATTGGTTTGATTGTGGTGTTTCAACCTGAGATACGAAAATTTTTAATTGCTTTAGGGCGTCGTTCGCCTTTGGGTAAAAATGGTTTTGTCAGTCGTTTATTTCAATCCAATTCATTAAATAAATATATCGTAGAAGAAGAAGTCATACAAGAAATCAGCGAAGCATTGGCTTATTTGCAGGACAAAAAATTGGGTGCGATTCTTGTCATTGCCCGCTCAGACCGTTTTGAATTTGATACAAATACAGGCAAAATTATTAATGGAAATGTGAGCGCAAAATTGATAGAGAGCATTTTTGTTAAAACAAGTCCTTTGCATGATGGTGCTGTATTAATAGATAAAGATAATTTAATCGCCGCCGGTGTGGTATTGCCAATCAGTGATAATTCTAACCTGCCTTCAAACATTGGACTGAGGCATCGTTCGGGTGTTGGCGCAACAGAACATAGCGATGTATTGGTTGTTATTCTTTCTGAAGAAACAGGTAAATTGTCAATTTCAAAAAATGGAAATCTCTTTCAAGATGTCAGGTTGGAAGAAGTAAAAAAGGAAATGTATGAAGCAATGATTTCTTAGTATAACGTTTTTACCGCCGAAGAGCTTGGCAGCACATCCAAAGTTAATTGAATTAGATTGGAACCAAAAAATTCATGAAGAAATAAAAGACTGAAGAGCTACACAATTCTGCTTGATGATAGACGATATTGGCGGTAGTTTCATAGCATATCTGCTTGGTAAAAGCACTACAGATTTTGAAAGAACCGAATAATTGAATTGCTGCACAGCCCTTTTTATTAACAGGCCATTTTATAAGTCTGCAATTCTAATCTTTAATAAATATCTCCCTAACTATTTTCTTGATAAATATTAATATGTTGGCTATAATGGTTATTGTGCTTATAAATATAGTTAACATCCCAACAAAAGTGCAACAGATTACGACATTAAAAAGTATTGGAGATTTGTCATGAATTGACCCTTCTCCATAGATTGTATCCAAAATAGGCACGAACATAAGTCCAAAAATGAAAATAGTCATTAGTATGTAATGTATCATTGCTAATTTCTCTGATAAACGAATCCTACATTTTTTACTTGTCAATAAGTATAACATTGCGAAAAATAGACACAGAAGCCCAATGAATAGGAACAAATCAGAACTGTGAAAATTTGAGTTTAAACTCCTAAAATTATCCTTGAAATTTTTATCCTTCAGAAAAAATTTATTGAAAATAGAAAAAGCAATGACTACTAATCCAGTTATAAAAAATAGCCTTGATGGTTTTGTAAGTCTTTTCATGTTGCGGGTGTATTTCGCTGACCTATATCTATTGGATCGCAGGAATATAAATTCGTAAAAATGTTCAAGTTTTTTTTGAGACTCAGTACCAAGGATAGTTCTAACATTAATTTTTGTGAATAAGTAAGACATATTAAAAGCGTCAATCTTTCTGGAAAGTCATTACAAAAATTTGCAATCCCACCATCCTAAAACTTCACCTTCTTCTCTAACATTATTCCATTACGAAGAATCAACACATTTACTTCATCTCCTTTGTCTAACGTGTTGAGTATTTTCATGTAATCCCGAATATTGGAAATATCCTTATCTCCCATTTTAAGAATCACATCACCTTGCTGCAAACCGGCTCTGGCTGCAGGTTTATTATCACTCACCCCATCAAGACGCAAGCCCTTTTCTTCGTATACATAGTCAGGCATAATGCCCATGGTCACCTTGAATGACATTTTAGTCGAGTCATTATTTTTCGTTTTCAAGAATGTGAGTTTTGGTTTTGCATCCAATTGATAAATCAAATCCACAATCAACTCCAATACCTTTGCCTCACCTGCTGCATTAATTTTATTTGCATCATCTGTTGGTTTATGATAATCGTTATGTTGCCCGGTAAAGAAATGAAGTACGGGAATATTTTTCAAATAAAACGAAGTCTGATCACTTGGTCCAACACCGGCACTATCATACTTCACAGAAAAATAATGATTCGTTTTTTCAATAGCCGGAATCCAAGAAGGTGAAGTACCTACGCCATACATCAACAATTTTTTGGTACTGTCATTGAGCCTTCCAATCATATCTAAATTAATCATGTAATTGATTTTGTCTAATGGTAGCGTCGGGTTTTCGCACCATTTTTTTGAACCAATCAATCCCAACTCCTCTCCTGAGAACGTAATAAAAAGAAAATTATATTTTTCTGTGATACCATTTAATGAAAAATAACGGGCAAGCTCTATCACACCGGCTACTCCACTGGCATTATCATCTGCCCCATTGTGAATTTTATTTTCAGGATTCGGGTCAAGACTGTTATGATCATGGCCGTACCCGAGATGGTCATAATGTGCGCCAATGACAACGGTTTGCTTCGCTCCGTTATTTAAAAACGCAACTACATTTCGTCCCTTCTTGGCTATGATGCCTGATGTATTTGTATCATGCACATTAGCATTGTATTTATACCAGTAGTCGTCATAATACCGGTTGGTTCCCAATGCTTGCAATTGCATTCCTTCAAATTGTGTGGCAATATATTTGGCCGCTTTCAATTCTTCTTTCGTGCTCGTCGCACGCCCTCCCAATTCGTCAGATGCTAAATACGAAATATGTTGCATTACTAATTCCGAAGAAATGCGTTGTGCATGCATCCTAGCACTTACCACTAAAAAGAAAAAAAGTATAACAGTATTTTTCATAACATAAAAA
>JANNYV010000479.1:0-5929 GCA_031410275.1 Bacteroidota bacterium | reverse complement strand
TGCTAATTTTAGAGCCTTCGAAATATATCATTTTCGTATTGCCTATTATATTGAAGCCGAAGCCATCAGAATTGTGAGAATAAGAAGCACTCATCAAGAACCGTTAGACTACTAATCCACTTTATAATAATTAATTATTTTGTATTGTTGGATTTCCAAAACAACAATATATTCCTTTCCAATTTTTAGTTACTTTTATCCTATCATGTATTTAGCTAAACGGTTTTTTGCGTTTTTGTTTCTTCTGTCTGCCTGCGCTGCTCCACATTCCGATAAAAAAATTTTCAGAATGAACCAGGTGCAAAATGTGGAGACCTTAGATCCTGCATTTGCAAAAAATCAATACATCATGTGGCATGTCAATCAATGTTATAATCGCCTCATTGAATTTGATGAACAAATGAATCCGCAACCTTCATTGGCCGCCTCATGGCAACTATCCGATGACCGGAAGACCTACACATTTATCCTTCGGAATGATGTATTCTTTCACGACAATGAGGCCTTCTCAAATGGCAAAGGGCGAAAAATGACAGCACAAGATGTGGTATATAGTTTCGCAAGAATCATTGATGAAAAAACAGCCTCATCGGGTGCATGGATTTTTAATGACAGGGTCGATTCAATCAAACCATTTGTTGCCGTAAATGATACCACATTTGAAATGCATTTACTTCGTCCGTTCAATCCAATGTTGGGGATTGTGAGTATGATGTATTGCTCTATTGTACCGCATGAAGTAGTAGAAAAATGGGGTAAGGATTTTCGGTCACACCCATGTGGTACCGGACCTTTTGTATTTCAGGAATGGGAGGAAGCGGTAGCAGTTACGTATAGAAAGAATGAACATTATTGGGAGCATGATAGTAACGGAATTCAATTGCCTTATATCGATGGAATAAAGTTTTCCCAAGTCGATAGTAAAGCCACAGAGTTTTTACTTTTCATGCAAGGCGATATCGATTTTATGAATAGTATTGATGCAGTATTTAAAGATCAAATTTTAAGTAAGCAGGGTGAATTAAAAGCTGCATACAAATCGAAATTCCGTTTGCAAAAACATGCGTATCTGAATGTTGAATACTTAGGTATTTTAATGGATTCAACAAAAAATACGAATCAAATTTTATTGAATAAAAAAATACGTCAGGCCATCAATTATGGTTTCGACCGTAAAAAAATGATTACCTATATCAGAAACAATATTGGCATTCCTGCCAATGCCGGTATCATTCCTATTAGTTTAAAAGGTTATGATAGTAATTTGGTCAAGGGCTATTCTTATCAACCGGAAAAAGCCAGAAAATTAATTGAGGAAGTGAAGCAAGAGATAAAAACCATACCGGTCATTACCTTACTATCGAATGATAATTATTCAGACCGCTGTACGTTTATTGCTTCTCAACTTAAAGAAATTGGATTAGATGTAAAAATTGAAATCATGCAACCTTCGTTACTCAGAGAACAAATGAGTAATTCGAATGCTAATTTTTTCTGGGCAACTTGGATTGCCGATTATCCGGATGCCGAATGTTATCTCACCATGTTCTATGGTAAAAATACAGCGCCACCCAATTATACTCGTTTCAATAATGCAGCATTTAATAAATTGTATGAAGAATGTTTAATAGAACGTGATGAAGAAAAAAAAATTGCTTTGTATCAACAAATGGATAAACTCATTATCGATGAAGCGCCCTGTGTGCCTTTGTTTTATGACGAGGTTATGCACTTTGTACAAAACCGTGTGAAAAATTTTAATACCAACAGTTCTAATTTAATTGATTTGAAACGGGTCCGATTAGATTAGAGATTAGAGATATGAAACTCCTTATGAACGACTTACGACTTACGACTTATGACTTACTCCTTACGCCTTATGACTTCTTCCTAATTAATCAACCACAATGTTATAAAATTGACGATCTCCTTAATCAATTCAGGTGCAACGGGTAGGGTAGGGTCAGAATAGGTGGCCATGTTTTTTTCACGGTCAATCTCTGAATGTTTCAATACATGATTCATTCCTTTAATAATTTTCAACAATGAGTTTGGTGATGCGTCAGATAATTCAAACGCATTTCCTATGATGACTTGTATATCATTATCACCTTGCGCTATCATCACATGCATTTTTAGTTTTGCAATTTCTTGAGCCGGATTATATTTCATCCAGTTAATCATATAAGGCTGAATGCTCGGACGAAACAAAGCAGCTAATGCCGGATCTGAATTTGTCAACAGCTTACCTTCCTTTAATGTATCGAGGTAAGCACAGGCTTTGTTATAATATGCAGTATCAGGAATCGCCGTCATTAATTGTACTTTCAAAATCTGATCAATACTTGTACTCCCTCCGGCTATTGAAATATAACCGGTGCATGGAGCTCGCTGACAAGCAACCATCCCAATCAATGAACCTTCGCTATGCCCCGCAACAACTACTTTAGAAAACCGTTTGTCATTATTGAGTAGATGTATCCATGATGTTGCATCATCGATATACATATCAAAACGCAAATCACCTTCATTCATATTAAACACACTTTCACCAACACCGCGCTTATCATATCGCAACGTTGCAATGCCTTTTTCGGCAAGCTTTTCTGCAAGTTGTTTATACGCATTTGTTTTGGCATTAGGCTGATTTCCGTCTCTGTCTGTATGACCCGAACCTGAAATCAGCAACACCACAGGACAAGTTTTTTTCGCTAAAGGCATCGTCAAGGTACCGAATAATTTATTGGTATCAGCTGCCACCGACAAACTACTTTCAATAAATTTCTTAGGCTTCGGTGCTTGGGCATTCGAATAAAAATTGATCGAGAATACGATGAAAAATAACAAGACTATTTTTTGACTAGACATGGATTTAATTTTAATGAAAAGAAATACAACATTTGAAAATTTAAAAACTTCGTTTTCAATTTAGGTAGAATTTAATACAACTCGCCCAAACATCGAACATCGAATACCGGACATCGAGCAACAGATTCTACTTTTTCATCGCTGCTTCAATCTCCGCTGTAGTAATCGGCATCGCCTTAAACAAATCTTGATTCCCGTTTTTTGTTACCCAAAAATTATTTTCAATTCGCACGCCAATTTTTTCTTCCTCAATATAAATACCCGGTTCTATAGTAAATACCATGCCTTCTTTTACCGGTGTATTACGTGTACCCAAATCATGCACATCTAAACCCAGATGATGACCTAAACCATGATAAAAATATTTTCTACACGCACGGTTTTCAGGTGTCTCATTTTTAATATCCTCCTTTTTCAATACCCCAATTTTCAATAACTGTTTATTCATTTCTTCTTCAGCGCTTGCTGTAATTTCTAACCATGTTTTGCCGGGCTTCAATATTTTCTTTGCATGTAAATGCACCGCTAAACAAGCATCATAAATTTCTTTTTGACGTTTCGTAAATTTTCCATTCACAGGAATTGTTCGGGTCAAATCAGCACAATAATTTCCATACTCCGCACCAAAATCCATTAAGATTAATTCACCACTTTTACATTCCTGATTGTTTTCTACATAATGCAAAATACGGGCTCTGTCGCCACTTGCGAGTATACAGCCATATGCATGACCTGTTGCTCGGTGGCGTAAAAACTCATGGGTAATTTCTGCTTCAATCTCATGCTCCATTACACCGGGCTTGATAAATTTACAAACACGTAGTAACGCTTTATGCGTAATATCAACCGCTTGTTGCAATACATCCACTTCATATTTCGATTTAATAGCGCGAAGCTCTTTCATCATTACCGCAGCCCGCTCATATTTATGTAAAGGATAGCGCTTCATAAAATCATGCACATACTTCAAATCAATGCGCGGAATACTTGTATCCATCCTGTCATTCTCATTCGTATCTAAATACACGTACTCTGCATGATGCATCCAAGCTTGTAACAATGCATCTAACTGATCGAGATAAATAACAGTTTTAATTCCAGAAATAGCAGTCGCTTCTTCTTTCGTATGTTTATGACCTTCCCATTTTTCCAACATTTCATCAGGTCGAAGTATCACTAATACCTCGCGATATAGTTTATCTAAATTATCCGGGTACAAGACCACCATTGTTTTTTCCTGCACAATCCCTGTCAGCCATACAATTTCAGAGTTTTGTTTCAGCTGATAAATGGCATCCCCATTTGTAGGTAAAATAGGATGTGCATGAAAAACAGCAATTGAATTTGCCTTCATTTTTTTTACAAAACGCTCGCGGTTGAGTGTAAATAATTTCGTGTCTAGTTTTTGATATTTCATGTTTAAAAATTAAGAATCACGAAAGTAAGAATTATTTTTTGTTTTCACTAAATGAGAATAGCAGCCTTCTAAAATTTCATTTTCCTTTGAAGCGCATCTTGCAATCTCAGTTGAGCATTTGTCCGGCTGTCCATTTCAATCTACCGGCCAAAGCGCCGGTAGGATTTTCATTACCATCCGGGCTACTTTTCATCTTCAGCATCTTCATTCAACTTTTTAAACGTACAACGTTTCTTGAAGCCGGTCGCGATGTGTATATTTGTTTTAGACTCTTTATAATCAACGAATTTTAATTCAATAACCCTAGTCAATACATTCAAATTTCAAATGCAAACTTTCGAATTATCAGATGAACAAGTAGCAATGCTCAATCATATTTATGGCAGACGAAGAAATGTATTGATTGGCACCTTGTCTGCCCTGCCGGTTCTGATTTATCGTCTCAGCGACAACGAATCGTCAGCTATTAGATTATTCCAAATCGTCAATATTCTCTTGATTTTAGTTGTGGTAGCAGTTGTATTTTTTTTACTTTGGTATCGACTTCATCCTGTCAAAAAAGATATTAAAAACCGAACAGGAGTATATGTTCCAATAACGATTCAACGTAAGGATTTATTTCCCTATGTAAACAAATACTTTTTTTATTTCGATGATATTAAATTTCCGAATAAAGAAGTTACAGAAAGTGAATTTGCTCAATACAATGAAGGTGATGTATATCCGATTCCATTGGCAGAAAATTCCGGAATAGTGGTTGATGGATTTATGAACTATAATCTGTTGTAATTTTATTTGGTTTTTTCAAATCCAAAGTTGTGTGAGATGGCTCAAAGTTCTGCGAGACGTCTTCGTCTCGTAGAATTATGTTCTCGCTTTTAGCGAGCTTCGACTATCAAACTAAAAATTGATATAGGCGTTTTTCGCAACTTCTTGGTCTTACAAAACATGGTTGCATTTCGCAAGTGGGTAAATCTATAATTCTAACTTCCAAAAATTCAAAAATAATAATTGATGGTTTCATGAAATATAACCTGTTGTAATTTTCATTCAATTTTAAATCCATCCCAATGCTTCAAATCCCTTTTTGAATGGCCATGGTATAGAAACTAAAATAATCAGCAAGGCAATCAAATAAAACCAAAACGAAATTTTATGCTTTGACAAATCAGTCGCTGCGCGTTTCGATTTGGCTCGCCCGATATGAATCAACACAATAGCGATTATCATCATTGAAATATGCTCAACCGCAAAGAACCTCGAGTAATCATTCTTCATCACTTCCTTCATGCCAAGGTTCTGAATATTTTTGATTCCCCATGCACCAAAAAAATATTGAATCAACCCAAGTAACAATTGTATGTCGGCTACAATCATAAGAAAGAGTCCGCTCTGAGTATCCGAATTTGCAAACACACTTTTTCGTTGCATTCCAATGAAGGCTTTACAAATTGTAAAGAGTAATACAATTAAAATGGTCCAGCGAAGAACGCTATGAATTTGATTAATGATTTCCATGCTATTATTTTTTGTACAACAAATATAGTTTGAAATTTGGGTTCTTGGGATATCGAGTTTCGAGTTATTGGGTTACGAGTTACGGGTTACGGGTTACGAGTTACGGGTTACGAGTTACGGGTTTTT
>JANNYV010000478.1:0-7475 GCA_031410275.1 Bacteroidota bacterium | reverse complement strand
TCATAGCCCATTTCTAACAAATTATTTTTTGCTTCGTCTATCATATTCTTCCATCCGCATAGTAAAAAATCTGCTTCCGGTTTTCCTTGTGCAAGTTCTTTATAAATATCGTGCACATAGCCTGTTTTGCCTTTCCAGCTTTCACGTGAAAGTGTTGGGAGATAATGAAAATTTGGCATTTTTTGTTGCAGCTCTGTCAACTCATCAAAGTATAATAAGTCTTGCTTGGTGCGTGTTCCAAAAATTAAATAAATATCCTTCGCGGCTATCGAATGATTAAAAATATGATTCGACATACTTCTAAATGGTGCTATGCCGGTACCGGTGCAAATCATAAAATAGTCGTGCAGAATTTCATCAGGCAATACAAATACACCCGCCGGGCCACGTAGAGTGAGTTCATCACCAACTTTTATATTTTGCCATAAATAGGGTGTTCCTAATCCATCTTCAACAAGAACAATCACCAGCTCAAAGGTATTGGTACCATCCGGTGCTGAGGCTATGGAATAACTTCGCCAACGCTTATTTTTCTTTTCATGGATGGGCAAATCAAGTGTCACAAACTGCCCCGGTTTAAAATCGAAACGGTCCATTTCAGGAACCTGAATAAAATATCGTTTTGTACTTGGAGTTTCATCAATGATATTGATAACCTTTCCTTGCTGCCATTCCAATGCCATACTTTATGTTTTTAAAATTTGAATTTTAAATGTACAATTAAATGTCGAAAAGAGAAATTTTTTACATGGAAAGTAGAGAGGTCAAATGGCTTGCAGATAATTATATATAGAACCGTGCCTTACAGCTTCAGTAAAATTTCTTTCAAGTCTTGCATTCCCTCTGTCGCAGGTTTTTCAATATAGGTGACAAGCTTACGGTTTATTTTCGGAACCTTTTTATCAACCACATATACCGGCATAAATGGCGGCAAATAATGTAAGAGAGAAGCCGCAGGATACACCACCAAACTCGTTCCAACCACCACAAAGATATCGGCATCTTGTATCATGTGCATCGCAGTCTCCATCATCGGTACCGGCTCTTCGAACCATACAATATGCGGACGAAATTGTGCGCCATCTTCTGCCTTGTCGCCTATTTTTATATCTTCATATATGGGGTAAACAAGAGCTTCGTTTTCTTCACTCCTCATTTTAAAAATTTCGCCATGTAAATGCAGTATTTTTTTTGAACCTGCGCGTTCATGAAGGTCATCAATATTTTGCGTAATAATTTCAATATCAAAATGCTGTTGCAAATCGGCAATCACCAAATGGGCTTCATTGGGCTTTGCCTCTTTCACATTTCGCCTCCGTTCATTGTAAAACCGTTGCACCAATTCCGGATTTTTCTTCCAGGCACGGGGCGTAGCAACATCTTCAATATTATATCCTTCCCACAAACCATCCGCATCGCGAAAGGTCTTTAACCCGCTCTCAGCGCTGATTCCGGCACCTGTAAATACAACTATTTTCTTCATATGGTATGCTTGTAAAGTTTTCTTAAAGCTACAAAATTATGTGTACTTATTCCAATAAGAAACGATAAATTTGCCACACAATAAAATTCAAGATCTATGCTTCGTTTTATTTTATGTTTGTTCGTATTGCTCCATGCTGTTTCTTCAGAAGCACAACCTCCGCTTGAGTTGACCTATCCTGATAATCAATTTTTTAATTTTCAGAATTCCTTTGAACGTGTGAAGACTGCCGAAATAAAAAATGAATCCGTTATTAAAAAATTATTTGAAGATAAAAATATAAAATACCCTTGCACCAATATTTTATACAGAGCATTTAAGTCTACCAACGACTTCGAATTGTGGGCACGAAATTCAATCAGCGACACCTTCATACTCATTAAGACCTATAAGATTTGTGCACTGTCAGGCATCCTCGGACCAAAGCGCTATGAAGGCGATAAACAAGTTCCGGAAGGTTTTTATTTTATCGAAGAGTTTAATCCAAAGAGCAATTATCATTTAGCTATGTTGCTCAATTATCCAAATTATTCCGACTTGCTCAATGGTGATAAAGAACATCCCGGTGGCGATATTTATATCCATGGAAAATGTATGACCATCGGTTGCATGCCCATGACGGATGAACTGATTGAAGAAATTTATTCTATTTGTATAGCGTCACGCACCAATGGTGAGCTCAATATTCCGGTTCAAATTTATCCGCTTCGATTTACACAACGCGGACTCGATTTTCTCGGCAGGGAATATAAAAACGAAGAAGACAAACATAAGTTTTGGGTCAATCTCAAACGGGCCTATGATTACTTCGAAGCGACTCACAAAACACTTCCTGTGATGTATGATGAGAAAGGTGAGTATGCGTTTTAAAAACTTTTCTTTTTAAAAATAAATTTGGGCGTGCCCCTGAAGCGCCCCGCTGACAAGTGGAATTTTTCATGAATTTAATAATTGAAATCATGTCAGCGGAACTGCTTCAGGGTCGGGCTTTACGTTTCAAGTCCTCCCCCTGACCGAGGCGTCAGGGGTCCGGGCTTTCCGCTGCAATCCCTCACGCATCCTCACCGCATGTATCCGGGAATTTTCTTCGTACTCACTTACACAAATTCCGGTAAAATAATATTCGAAAAATCTTTCAACCCCAAATGATTGTGAATAGATAAAAATCCTTCGCCATATTTCACACCAATTTTTTTACCTAATAATCTGCATCGATACTCCAATAAGTTTAAATATTCTTCACTCGAAATATAAGTCGCCGGTCCATCTAATGTCGTACTAAAAAACTGCGATTCGTAGGCTTTGATACAAGCCATTTTTTTATCGAACACCGATGTAATATCAATAATAAAATCCGGCTCAATGTAAAGGTCTTGTATATAATTAAAAATCTTTTTAGGCCGCCAATGTTCCTGCTTTTCATTATCGAGAAATGTTTCTATTTTTAATAAGCCTGAAAGAAAACAAGCATCTTTAATTAGCGACGATGAGCGCCCATGATCAGGATGTCTGTCTTTTGGGGTACTGGCAAGAACGATATCGGGTTTGTATTTTCGAATCACACGAATCAACTGCAACTGATGTTCCTCATCGTTTTTAAAAAAGCCATCTTTAAAACTAAGATTCTCTCTTGCATCAAGTTGTAAGATTGCCGATGCATTTGCCGATTCATGTTGACGAATTTCTATACTACCTCTTGAACCTAATTCACCTTGAGTTAAATCAAGCATACCAATTTTATAACCGAGGTTTTTATGCACGGCTAATGTGCCACTGCACGAAAGTTCTATATCATCGGGATGCGCACCAATGGCGAGTATATTTAATTTCATAAAGGCAATTTAAAGAACAACAAATGTAATTGAAATATTCTTTTTTAATGCAGCCTCAAATATTCATTCATTACATCTCTATCAAGAGACATCAAACTAATTATTTTTTCGGCTCAAAATGTCCTCTTGCTTCTATTTCCTGCACTATATGTTCTATGGTTGCATCCTCACCAGTAGCATCATAATTATTACGTAAATTATTATCAAAGAGCAATGCCATCGCCTGAAAAATACCCGCATTAAAACCACCCTTAAATTGCTTGACGATAGCGTAGCAAGGTTTACCTGTTTGCCTTGCAATTAATTTCACCAGAATCTGTCCTTGTGAAATACTCAAATCCTGCAGCTCATTTTTAAATTTTCGGTTGAGCTCCTCTTCCTTTCTCCGTTTAAATTCCCGTTTGGCTTCTTTACTGTATAAACTTCCCAAGACACTATCAACATCTTTTAAAATAAATGAGGCAGCAACCGCATACGGATATACAAGATATACATTATAGCGCAGTCGTTCATACGCTTCTCGGTTGGCCCTGTCATCTTTCATTTTTTTTGCAAGCCATGCAGGCGCCTTTGCTGTAATCTGCACTTCATTGAGCCACTTATGTATAAATGTATCCTTTCCTACTATGATAGCTCCCACACGAATTGTATCAAACTCTCCTCGTTGTGCAAATAATGCATGCGAAGAGAAAAAAATCAAACAGAAAAAAAACCATTTTTTCATTGGCATGTTGAATACAACTGAAATTCTGTACAAAGATTGTATTCCTTTTCATAATAAAGTCTTAAAGCACCGATTATTTTAAGAATGAAAGTCGATTTAGCCTAATGGCACTTTTAAAAAAGAAAACAAATCAAACACCTAATATTCATAAAGCCATATTACTTTTAGTCTAAACTTCACACCCTTATTTTATGAGCAGATACATTCGCTTCATCATTTTATCAAGTCTGTCTTTTTATTCGATATCTGTAAAGGCACAAGCCAATATATATCAATACCTCCGTTCAACTATTACCTATCCTTCCGAAGCCATTGCGAATCATATCGAAGGAATGGTTGTGACAAATGTATATGTCAGAGATCACGGCACGGTGGTAAAGTCATTTGTAGAACGTGCCATTGGTGGCGGTTGCGACCTGGCTGTAAAGAATTCACTAGCGGCTATCAATAATTGGAATGAATATTTTAAAGATGCACATGAAAACATCATTGTACATATTCCTGTAAAATTTGTTCAAGTGTCTTCACTGATAAATCGCATTGAGCAAACGATGATTGAGATAGATACAATATATCCTTCAATAGCTGAAGCTGATAAACCAATATTTAAATTTGTTGAATCAGAAGCAGAATATCCGGGTGGTGAAAATAAGCTTATTCGATTCTTGTCTAAGAATATAAAATTCCCCAGAAAGGCAATCGACCGTTCTATTATGGGAAAAACAATACTGACCTTTGAAATTGATACATTGGGAAATGTACGTGATGCAAAAATAAAAAGCGGCATTGGCGGCGGATGTGACGAAGAAGCACTCCGGGTTGTATCATTGATGCCCGCATGGAAGCCGGGTTCACAAAACGGTAAAAAAGTACGTGTCACTTATCAATTACCGGTTTCTTATGAATTGGGCGAAGCCAACACTCAGAAAGTGCCTAAAAATTTTACTGTTCAAATGAATGCAGATACAACCTTTATCTACAGTTGCGATACCATCGAGGCTTCGTATAAAGGCGGTCTTCATACATTGAAAGATACTTTATTTCATCTCATTCAGTATCCTGAGACAGCTATTAAAAA
The DNA here is from genome assembly GCA_031410275.1 of Bacteroidota bacterium. Classification (GTDB taxonomy): domain Bacteria; phylum Bacteroidota; class Bacteroidia; order Chitinophagales; family Chitinophagaceae; genus OLB11. The sequence continues at coordinate 2,358 of JANNYV010000478.1, read as the reverse complement.
TAAGAAAGAGGGAATTGTTGAAATCGCTTTTACAATTGACACAACCGGAAACATGACGGGTATAAAAATTACGAAAAGCCTGAGTAGTGAATGCGACAATGAAGTTATTAGTGCCCTAAACAAACTCAGCCAGTGGAAAGCTAAAACGGTTAAACAAATTCCAGTCAATACAACCTACATACTGACAGTTCCATTCAAATTGACGGAATAATATACAACTCGTTTTATCTGTTTATTACTACTTTAAAAGTCTTCTTGGTTTCACCATCAATGACTGCAACAACATAAGTTCCGTTATAAAGCGTTGTCGTTTCTAAATGACAAATGGTGCTGCCCTGATAGAAATCTTTTTTCATGACCACTTGTGCATTTGTATTATATAATTCAACCACCAAATTCTTTTTCAACATCTCTTTCGATTGTATCATAATCAAATCAGCAGAAGGATTGGGATATACATTCAACCCGATATTGTCGATGATAGACGACACTGCAGACGGACTATACACTGTGGTTGTTTCACCTATTGTGGTAACACGTTGCACATTTTTCACACCATAAAAGGTGGGCCCGATAACATAAGGATAGGCTGAGTTTTGATTTGCATTTACTGTACAGAAATAGCAATAAATACCACCCGGGTATTCAGGTGTTTTACAAAATCGTCCATTGTGCTCATCTAAATAATCAGGCGTCAATGCTGACGTAGTATCATATTTATAATCTTCTCTAAAATAACCTAAGGGATAAGTTGCACTAACTGCAGGGCCATTCGTAACGGCTGTTCCGTCGGCATAATGATCCCGTACTGTAATGCTTCGTAATGTATAACTCGATTTCATTCGAACAATACCACCGGTACCGTCTACATTTTTGTAGGTATACGCTCCATATATCGGAAAGCCATCATAGGCATAACCTAATAAAGGTGAATGCGCATTGGAATCCATAACATATAATCCATCGGCGGGATACAAATCGCATACTGTTGAAATGACTACCTTGTCTAAATTAAACGCACTTGGGTTTTGGTGATGATGGTAATTTGTCATGGCAGGATGCCCTTTTGCACAATCAAATCCTAAGCGCTCGCCTACTACAGCGTCTCGATTCCAAACACCATCACCGGGACCACCGGGGATTGGTCCGCCGGCTAATGCACCTGTTGAAAATTTCCATGATACACCATCCCGGTAATCGAACAATGAAACACCATTGATGAAAACGCCTATGGTTCCGCCTGTTGTCACACTGAGCGTACCGGTATTTTGTGTTGGTATCAATGGTATTTTATAAATATTACTATTGTTTGCTCCGTTGTTTGGATTGCCATCTAAATAAGGGCCTATAATATACGCCGGAATTCCGCTACAACTTACGTATACATTATTTGTAGAATATTGTACGGTTTGCACATTAGCCGGATAAGCATCATTGAGTGGTGTAGAATTTCCTGACACATAATGCCGCCCTGTGATACCTGATGTATTTTGTATCCATGATGTGATGGCAGGTCCTTGTGCAAAAAGCGATGTCGTTAACAGGCAAGAAATGAAGAGGTTTACAAAATGTTTGTTCATTGGAGAGTATTACTTTTTGAACCTTAGACGATGCAAAAATAATTTTCCTTCGTTCAATATCAAGAGATAAATTGAACGTATTCGAATGATACATATATGCGTATGGGCATTTCTCACATCTCTTATCTCATAACTTTTATCTCACTTCTTCCTCATCAACTGCAAAAATATTTAAAAATCATATTCGAAATCTGGCTAATAATACTAGCCTGATTCTGCGGATTATAACCTTTTGTCATAACGGTAACCAAGTAAGGCCGTTTGTTGCAATAAACAATACCCGATTCATGCAATTCACGTTTATCTGCTGTTTTCATCTCTCCGAATTTTCTGGCAATGACCATGTCTGCCGGCAGGCCTTTTGAAAGACCTTGTGTAAATGAACTTTGTGTAAGCAATGATAATGCAAAATCTGAATTTTCTGGGTTCAAATAAGTCGCATTATAAAGGACTCTCAAAAACAATGAATATGTTTTAACAGTAATCGCATAACTCGTATCATGAATGTCCGGCACCTCTAAACCCAAATCAGAAAACACTTTTTGAAATGCAGGCACATCAGCATTAGTATTCAATAAATAAGTTGCTTTATTATCTGAATAGGATGCCATAAACTTCAATAACTCTCGAATGGTATAAGGTTTGTTATCTTCTATTGAATATGCTGAAAAAGTCTGAGCAGGTAAGCCGGCAATTTTAGTGTTCAGGATAAGTTTATGATCAAGTATAGATGGGTCTTTTTCAGATAATTTTAGATAGTAAATTAACATCGGTACTT
>JANNYV010000477.1:0-4060 GCA_031410275.1 Bacteroidota bacterium | reverse complement strand
GAAGCGAAGCAAATCGGCACACGAAAAATAAATTACCGGATGCGCGATGCAGGCTTTAGCAGACAACGATATTGGGGCGAACCTTTTCCAATAGTATATAATAAAAATGGAGAGCCTGAAGCATTGCATGAAAATGAATTGCCATTAGAACTCCCCTATCTCGAAACATACAGCGCCGGTCCAAATGGTAAAGGTCCATTGGCGATTGCGACTGAATGGATGAACACAGAAAACGGAACCCGCGAAACAGATACTATGCCCGGTTATGCCGGTAGCAGTTGGTATTACCTTCGTTATATGGATCCGCATAATGAGAACGAATTTTGTGCAAGCCATGTAAGCCATTATTGGAATCAGGTAGATGTATATATAGGTGGTGCAGAGCATGCGGTTGGGCATTTATTATACTCACGCTTGTGGTGCAAAATATTATTCGATTTAGGTTATATACAGTACGATGAGCCTTATAAAAAATTGATCAACCAGGGAATGATACAGGGAAGTTCAAGATTTATGTACAGAATCAATGGTACTAATCAGTTTGTTTCATTCAATTTAAAAAATGAATATGAGACGACTGAAATTCATGTAGATGTAAATATCTGTGACGGCTTGATATTAGATACCGAGAAATTCAAACAATGGAGACCTGAATATGTGACTGCAGAATTTATTCTTGAACATGGAAAGTATATTTGTGGTGAAGGGGTTGAAAAAATGTCTAAATCAAAATATAATGTTGTCAATCCTGATGATATTATAGAGCAATATGGTGCCGATACATTTCGTATGTATGAAATGTTTTTAGGCCCTATTGAAATTAGCAAACCATGGGATACAAAAGGTATTGAAGGTGTGCATCGCTTTTTGCGTAAACTATGGAGACTTTATTGTGATGAAAATACCGGTTGTATTGTAACAAATGAAAGTGCTACAAAAGAAGAATTAAAGGTATTGCATCAAACGATTAAAAAAATTGAATACGACACGGAGAATTTTGCTTTCAATACATCAGTAAGTCAATTTATGATTTGTGTAAATGAATTGGCAAAACTTGCCTGTAGCAAACGAGAAATTTTAGAACCATTAGTCATTTTATTGACTCCCTTTGCACCGCATATCAGTGAAGAACTATGGCATATACTTGGTCATGAAAGCTCAGTTTTAAATGCAAGCTTTCCTAAGGTAAATGAAGAATTTCTAAAAGAAAGTTCGTACACGTATCCTGTTGCTATTAATGGAAAGGCAAGAACGGAATATGAATTTCCATTAGATATTGAACAAGCCTTCATTGAAGAAATCATATTGAAAGATGATATTGTCATAAAGTGGATGGAAGGCAAGCCGGTAAAGAAATTTATTTATGTCAAAAATAAAATGATTAACGTCGTCGTATAACTGTGAAACCTTTGTGAAAACATCTCCAATAAAAAAATCAAACTGTACTTTCGTCTTTCTTACGATGCGATTTTATTTTTATTTTATGGTGTCCGTCCTTACTTTGTTTGTTGGTAATAGTTATGCTCAAACTACCATTAAAGGCGAAGTACGGGATTTAACAACGAATGACTTTTTAGACAATGTCAATGTGCGAAATATCTATACTCAAAAGGGTATGACCATACAAAAAGACGGGCAGTTTCAACTTGTAGTTACCAAGGGTGAGTTGATAGAGTTATCGAAAGTCGGTTATCAAACAGTTCGTATCCGTGTCGTTAGTGAGAGGGAACCTCTGTTCTACAAAATCATCATGGATAAAGCACCTGTTGCATTACGTGAAGTAGATATTCATGGCAAATCATTAGATTTTAAAAAAGATAGTATCAAGTACCATGAAACCTACGGACTTGTATTACGCAAAGAACATAAAGAAGATATTGATATGCGCAGTATGCCCCTTGCAATGCTGAGTAAAAAGAACAGACAAGAATGGGCCTTTCAGGAAATGTACGAAAAATGGGAACGCGAAAAATATATCGACTTCACATTTAATGAACGATTGGTGTCACGTATTACCTATTTAAAAGATGCGGAGCTCAAACAGTTTATGAAACTCTACAGACCCGGTTACGAATTTCTCCGAACCGCTTCTGACTATGAATATTTAGATTACATTAAAAGTTGTTACTTCTTATTTAAGAAAGGTAAATAATATTCAGCAGCTATTAGCTTTTGGCTGATATCCTTTAGCTCAATGCAAATAAAAATATCTTCTGCAACGAGAGCTTCAATAAAAACAATTTTCAATGTAATGTATCTACTAAAGACAATCTTATGAAGTTTCATTCTATAGAACCCACATGAATCTTCCTTTCTAAAGCTAATAGCTATTAGCCATCGGCTAGTAGCCAAATTAATTACTTCTATCTGTTACCCATTTCGCAACCTTAGGCCCTAATTCCTTTTGAGAACGAGATCCAACAAATACGCCGATATGTCCACCCGGGAAAGCATATAGCTCTTTGTCTTTTGAACCAATTTTTTCATTAATAGCAATTGTTGATTCATTTGGAATAATATTATCTTCCGTTGCATAAATATTGAGAAAAGGCATGGTGATATTTTTCAAATTCACCTTACGACCACCTAATTCAAATTCGTTTTTAATGAGTTTATTATCTCTGAATAAATCCTTGATATATTTTCTATACATTTCTCCGGCCAAATCAGGGCAATCAGCTTTCCAATATTCCATTCGTAAGAAATTCATTATTTTATCATCATCTGATAAGTTATCGAGCACGCCAAAATATTTAGAGATATCAGCACTTGGCTTCAACATACCAAATCCCGCATTTAATAAATCTGCAGGAATGATGCCTAATGAATCAACCATGGTGTCAACATCAAGGTATTTTGTCCATTTATACAACATACATTTATCTGTGGTAAAATCAAAAGGAGCAACATATACCGTTAATGAATTTAATTTCTCAGGGTACAAGGCAGCATATATTGTTGAAAAGGTTCCTGCCTGACAGATTCCCATTTTATTAATTTTTTGAATGCCATGGGCTTTTCTGATAAAATCAACGGCACCATTCATATAACCATCAATGTAATCTTCCATGGTCAAAAACTTGTCAGCTCTTGTCGGATAGCCCCAATCCATGATATAAACATCCAGACCTTCATCTAAAAATTTCTTCATTAAGGAACGGTCAGGCTGTAAATCTAATACATCATGTCTATTCATAATAGCGAATGAAACAAGCACGGGTATTTTACATTTAGCAGGTGTTTCTCGATCATATCTATAAAGCTTTACTTTATCCATCTGCCAAACCAATGTTTTAGGAGTAGTCCCTACTTCCACCTTTTCAAGATGCTGAAGCGTGTCATATCCTTTTTGTAGTTTAGCCATTGTTTGGCTCATTTCTTCCAATAATCCGAATGAATTCATTATTTATTTTTTTGAGAGGGCAAATGTAAACCCTAAAACTGAAAGTAATACAAATTGTATTTCAAAAATAGTATTCTATTTTTTGAATTTACTTTGGGCATTTCAATTTAAAACTTTTTAAGCAACACCAGATAGGTCATTCTAGATTATAATCGATATAACGAAGAAAAATAAAAAAAGTCCCGAATAAATCGGGACCATTTTTATTGTAAGGCAAAAAGTACATATTATTTTCTCAAGTTAGGGAACGGAGGAGGTGCATTAGAAGGGCCAGTTTCGCCTTCACCCGCTGAACGGTAATCAACTGAATTGCTATCACCTGTAGCACCATATTGGAAGATAAATCTTTCTCTATCGATTCCTTGTTTTTCAACCATGAAATTGATTACAGAGTTTACTCGATCCCATGAGCGTTGTTGCTCAATTTTAGTAGTGTTACCATTACCGATGATTACAACATGACAGTTAGGGTTAGATTTCATTGAATTTGAAAGATTGTTTAATTGATTCATTGCAGATGTATTCAATTTTGGAGAACCTGCTGCAAAAGAAATTGAACCACTACCGATAGAACCACATGGAGGAGTTACACTACCAGGTTTCATTCTTGAACAACATTCAGGTTCTGGGCATTTACCAACACCATCAGCATCAACT
>JANNYV010000476.1:0-3502 GCA_031410275.1 Bacteroidota bacterium | reverse complement strand
CAATGCTGTCAGCTTCCAGGTTTAAGCAAATTTTACGAATGATATCCTTCTTCGTACGTAATTTATTAATAACTAATTTCACCGGAATTTGTTTGCCGCCTTTAAGCATTTCTGCGATGGTGAAATTTCCCATGCCTTCTTTAATCTGATATTTTCCCGGATGCACAGAAGTCGGCAATCCTACACGATATGCCATTTTATCGAATGAATGAATGTCTCTGATAATATTGTTTTCTTCTAAATTTTTGATTACAGATTTATACGTAGAGCCTGTTGGAATATAAAGAAATATTTTGTCTTTAAAGGCGCCGGTATTTGAACTGAATAATAAAAAATATAAATAAGCTGCGATGCCTATTAATATAAAACCAATGATGATGAATATTTTTTTCAACCTAAATCTTTGTGGGCAAATTTAAGGAAGTGTTATTCTAAAATAGTCTTAAAATTTGGTTTTATTTCGGAATCCAGTTTCGTGCAGTGGATGTGGAGAAGCAGTGATTATGGAGGGATTGAGCATACCTTATATACCCATTTCTTCTTGACTAATAAATTGTACCTCATGCCTCATCACACTCATTTCCAAACATAATACAACACGCCATTGTAATCATCAGTAAAATAAAATGAATTTGCGTCCTTCATTAAAATATCGCATGGTCGCCCGACTCGGTCTTTGTCGGTTTTGCCTTTTAGGAATCCGCTGACAACCGGAACTGAATAATTTCCTTTAGTCCATTTTACTATTTCATACCCATGTTGCCTCCATACACTTGTACTTCCATGCAGGCAAACGAGAAAACTATTTTTTAATGCAAAATCATTGAAGTTTTTAAAATAGTCGAATCCCAAGGGAGCCGAATGGGCCACAAATCCTCCTAAGGCATTTGGCGGATATGGAATCTTGAATTGTGTGATATACTTTTGAAACGTATCTTTTACAAATGCTTTTCGCTTGTAATAATAATAGTAAGGCCAGCCATAATGCTTGCCTCGTTCTACTTGTAAAAATGGATCGTCAGGTTTGTCTTGCCCAAGCAAATCTTCACCCATACCGGTCGCATATAATTTATCATTGACCCATTTAATGGCAACACAATTGCGTAAGCCTTTTGCAAAATAGTTGACATCAGTTCCATCAGGATTCATTTCTAAAATTGTGGCTCGAATTTCTTCTTTTTCGACACAAGAATTGCAACTGCTTCCCACACTCACATACACCTTTCCATTATGAAAAGCGAGGCTTCGTGTGAGATGCCAACCGCCGTATTTATAGCTCAAGCCGTAATCGGGAAATGTGGCTAATACTTTTTGTTTACCCGAAGGTTTCATATCTCCATTAAAATAAATATAGGCAGAAAGCTGATGCGTTTCAGCAATGAAAATGAAATTTTGTCCGGCCACAGAATAAAACCCAACTTGATTTGGGTTGTGTAAACTATCGAGAAAGGTCGTGACTTTTTCAAAACGTTTTTCAGTTTCATTCCAGTTATCTAGCACATATACTTTTCCTTTTTTATTGTCTTCGAGATTTATCATATCTGTCGCAAACAATCGGCCATCAGGGCTTTTAGCCATAAATCGAAGGCGACCCAATCCTTCGGCAGCCACTGAAATATTGTACCCTTTCGGAATGAGCAAATCAAAATTCATTCCTTTTTTTAATGTGATAGGTTTAGGTTCTAAAATTATTTTTTGCGATAAAAGAGTTTGCTGAATCGATAATAATAAGAGGGTTAAGAAAAATAATTTGGCATTCATTGGATTGAATATTTTGAATTTAAAAACAAGAAATGCGAAATTCGAAGAAGAAAAATACCAAACTAAAGACAAATCCTCCGAACATCGAACATCGGTCATCGAACATCAGCTATTCCTAACCAATCCAATGCGTTTTTCACCAACATTTTTTCCTTCACATCAACTTGTAAATTCATCTTTTCGATCAACTCGCCGGGACGATGTTCGCCTAATGGGAAAGGATAATCGCTTCCGCAACAAATTTTATCTGAGCCCACAACTTTATGTAGCAAATGAAAGGCATCTTCATCATGCACTAAACTATCGACCCAGAATTTCCCAAGATAATCTCTTGGATTAATTGGGTTATCGATGGCGCATAAATCAGGACGGACTTTAAAACCATGTTCCACTCTTCCAACTGTAGCAGGGAAAGAACCACCTCCATGTGCGAACGCGATACGCAACCTCGGATATTTTTCCATGACACCGCCAAAGATTAAACTGCAAATTGCTCTCGATGTTTCGGCCGGCATTCCTACTAACCAGGGCAGCCAATATTTCATCATATCATTTTCACCCATCATTTCCCAGGGGTGAATGAAGATACTGCAATTCAATTCCTGTGCGGCTTCCCAAAAGGGATGAAATTTTGTATCACTTAAATTTAATTGATTAATATTTGAGCCAATCTCTATACCGGGCATCTTTAATTCCTTCACCACACGTTCCATTTCTCTGATAGAAAGATCGACATCTTGAAGCGGAACTGTTCCAAGTCCAATAAATCTCTCAGGATATAAATCTACACATTGCGCAATATGATCGTTGAAAAAACGTGAGGTCTCTAATCCATGTTCAGGCTTGGCCCAATAATTAAATAAAACAGGAATCGTCGATAATACTTGGACAGAGACATCGGTATCATTCATTTCAATGATTCTGTCTTTGGGTTCCCAGCAGTTGCTTTCTATTTCTCTGAAAAATTTATCACCCTTCATCATCTTTGCACAGCAAGGTTTAGCAGCACCATGATGATCGAGATGTATAAATTCGCCGTAGCCGAATTTTGCAAACCAATTAGGAATTTTCTCCGGGAGAATATGGGTATGGATGTCTATTTTTTTCACGTGAATAATTTGAACAATACTACTTATTTTTTAATTAAGTTGCGAGTTACGGGTTAAGGAGTTACGGGCTCGATGATTAATAGCAGTTAACTGATTTTCAAATTGCAGACAAACCCGTAACACGTAACTCATTAACCCGTAACTTCTCAATGCGCAAACGCCTCTTCAAAATTCCCTTTTATTCTTTCTATTGGCGGGTTATAATATCCAAATTTTAAATTCGGAAATTCTTCTTTCACAATTTTCATCATTTGATGAATGCCATAACATTCACCAGTGTCTGTCATGCCAATATTGCCAAGATACCAATCAGGGTCGATATTAAAATTACGCCATTGTATCATATTCAATTTAGTATATTCAATTGCTTTTAATAAGGCTTCTACTTCTTCTACATTATCTGTCATGCCCGGGAATACAAAATAATTAATGGATGCCCAACCGGCATTGTCAGTCACTACTTTTAAGGATTCAATGATATCTTCTAATTGATAATTATTTGGGCGATAATAAGGTGTATACACTTCCTTACGAAATGAATTAAGGCTCACGCGTATACTATTCAAACCTACATCCATCAGTTCTTTCACGGCTTTTGGATCGCTGCCATTTGTATTGATATTAATACTTCC
>JANNYV010000475.1:0-3693 GCA_031410275.1 Bacteroidota bacterium | reverse complement strand
CTATGTTTTTTTTCATGTATAAAAGAGAATGCGGCAAAGCTACTAAATTATTAGAATTCCCCTAATTGCATCAAATGCGAATGTTTATAGCCTTTTGGTCTCTTAAAAATCTGTTTAGAATTCGCTATATATTGACCAATAATTTATTCTTCTTTATAATCGAGCGGTAGTTTTTTAATTCGTCGCAAAGGTCCACTGCAATAACTGCTGTGACAGTTTACGCAATTATTAATGACAGCCGTATAATTTTCTTTTTGATTTTCTTTACTACTCATAAGTTGACGCCAAGCCGCTGCAAATTGTTTTGCATTATTAAAATATAATGGTTCTAAGACCGAAGAATCTGTAGGCTCAGCGGCCCAAAAAGGCATTAAGGGATACTGAACAGAATCTACGGTTTTGCCGTTATTTATTTTCAATCGCATACTATCGCAATCGTTTGCCATGGTACGCATCATCAATGCCATTGGCTTTACATCATTGGGGTCTTTGATTGTCTTGCTGCAATTCTCTTCTTCTTTTGAAGTTTTGTTTGACGAGTCTGAACAAGAAACGCCAATGCAAACGGCAGCGAAAAGGAATACGGTAATTATTTTTTTCATAGTTGAAATCCTGAACAAATTATTTTAAGATAACGCCTTTTGCTTCAAAGGTCAATTCTTTTAAAGGCTCATTGATGGCATCAATTTCTTCTTGTTTTTTACCATCATCTTTTGCATACTCTTTCAAATCGTCAATCGAAGTCACGTCAACTTTTGCAATACCATCTACAATGGCTGTTCTGCCTGACGCATCTTTCGGCATAAAGAAGGCATAGTCTTTAAAAGTCACTCGAATGGCGCTTCCGTCAGCATTTTTCAATTCCATCCAACAACCTTTCTTCTGACAAACGGCATCAATTTTTCCGCTAAGCTTGCATACCATTTGTGTATCGGTTCCCATCATGGCTTTTAAACTGTCTGTAGGTTTTGCGCCATCTTCTGTTATTTTTTCACCGAAATATTGTGTGGTCGATTTTCCTTCTTCGGTCTTAGAAGTACTTTCTGTTTTGTCGCCCTCTTTACAAGAAGTAAAAAGTGAAACGGCCAATACGAGTATCAATAATCTTTTCATGTTTATTTTTTTATAGTGCCAAAGATAATAATTTTAGATTGGCATTATTAATTTAGGCAATAAAATAATGCGTTGGGAATATTTGTGACGTTATTCCATTTCATTCAGTATTGTTCGAATGGCCTTCACCTCATCTTCATCAACAAAAATAGATGACAAGTTTTCCTGCATTGTTGCCGGTGAGAAGACAGTTTCATTTAGATATTTTTTTCTGGCGGCTGTATGAAATTCTGTGGCTTCTGTAATGGTTGCGATCTCTTTTACATTTTTGCTGTTGAGTCCGCTACCCGGCATGATACTTATTCTATTCTGAGCTTGTTCTATCAACTGCTTTACAAGTTGCATACCATCATATACCGAAGGGCGTTGACCACTCGTGAGGATACGAGCACACCCGCATTGTATCACATCTTCGAGTGCCTGCAAAGGATTCTCGGTTCTATCGAAAGCCCTGTGAAATGTGACTTGCATTGGATGAGCGAGTGTTACCAATGCCGAAGTGCGTGCGATATCAACTGTGCCATCTTCATTTAAAATTCCTAACACAACACCTTCATAACTCAATTGTTTACAACACAAAAGATCTTCTTTCATCACATCAAATTCAATGGACGAATATACAAAGTCGCCGCCCCTCGGGCGAATAATTGGAAAGACCGGTATTGAAACATGTTGCCTTATTTTTTTTAGCATACCGTACGAAGGTGTAGTACCACCATCATTTGGGTTTTCGCAAAGTTCTATTCTGTCAGCTCCTGCATTCACGGCTTGCTGCACGCCTTCGAATGTAAATGTGGCTATTTCTAATAAATACTTTTTCATACATTAGTATTCCTTCGGGCTTTCGAAAAAGTATTCAGATTGTATAATCGTAGGGCCCTCTGCCGAATGAACGGCCATGGTAAAATCATCGAGCATAGAATAACAGCCAACCTCCCCGGCCTTGTTGATAGCGATAAAACCCAGTTGAATTTTTTTAGCCTTTTCTGTTCCTCTCAATTTTATCAATCGTTCTATCGCCAACTTGCAAGCCTCTTTCGGTGATTTGCCATAGCGCATTGCTTCTACTATGGTATGGCTTCCGCAAATTCTCACAACCTCTTCGCCAACACCTGTTGCACTGGCGCCGCCTACCTCATTATCGACATACAAACCGGCACCAATAATTGGCGAGTCGCCTACCCGGCCGGGAAGTTTGTATGCCATGCCGCTGGTGGTGCAGGCTCCACTCAAATTATTTTTTTCATCCAAGGCTATCATCCCAATGGTATCATGATTTTCTTTAATTCTTTTTTGAATTTCTCTCATAGTTAACATCGGATCATACTCTGCTTTCTTTTTCCATTCCTTCCAAGCAGCTTCCGATTTCGGGGTTAATAAATTAGTTTTTTTAAATCCGTTCAGCAAGGCAAATTGCAAGGCTCCTTCACCGACTAATTGTACATGCGGTGTTTTTTCCATCACCATACGAGCCACACTCACGGCGTGTACAATATGTTCGAGACACATGACAGCGCCGATGTTTGCATTGTGATCCATGATACACGCATCGCAGGTAACATGACCGTCGCGGTCCGGATTACCACCCAGTCCGACACTATGATCATCCGGATCGGCCTCGGGTACCATCACACCCTGATGCACTGCATCTAAGGCATTGCCATGTGCGTTCAATACATTCCACGCTTTGGCATTTGCTTTCTTATTAGTTTGCCATGTGCTAATAACGATGGGTTTAGCGTTGCTTTGTGTGCCGGCAAACAACTGTTCAGGCATTGCCAATACGGGTGTTGCAGCGCCAATTAGTTTTACGAAGGCTCTTCGATTCATATAGATTATTTATGAGGTCTAAATGTATATCATTCTGTTGATACATTGCAACGAGAAGGAAATAAAATTATCGGGCTAGATATAATGATCTCGATTATTTGAATGAAGTAGAATGCAGAAGAACTGGTCTCAAAAGTTAGTAGACTCAGGTAAAAAATTGGCCCACAATTGTTTGCAAAATCAATAACCTAGTAACTTTATGAAACAGCCCCTTCCTGCAAGCTGCAATAACAGTGATGCTAAAAATTAATTGCAATTCTTTGCAGAGTGCCAACAGCGAACTACATTTAGTCTTCATGAAGATAAGCAAGCCCAATAGTTCATTCATAAAACAGTTCACAAAAAAAGAAAATGTTGCTTTCCTTTTGTTGCTTGTCGTCTATGTTATTTTCCAATATCAAAAATTGCTACTCGACTTTTGGAATGATGAATTGTATACCATGATACATTTTATTTTTGTGTCACCCCTCACTACAGTCAGCGATTATCATGTACCCAACAATCATATTTTTTTTAATCTGACGGCAAAATTTTGGACCACCATTTCAGGCATCCATTCTATTCATCAGTTGATGGACACACCTTGGAAACTTCGACTCTTACCCTTCTTTTTTTCAGTACTCAGTATTTTATTTGTTTGGAAAACGGGCAAGCAATTCTTCAATACGCAAATTGCATTATTGGCCGTGGGCTTTTTTATTACCTGTATTCCATTTCTCAATTATTGTTTGCAAATCAGAGGCTATGGAT
>JANNYV010000474.1:0-2009 GCA_031410275.1 Bacteroidota bacterium | reverse complement strand
CTCGAGCAAAAAAACGCTTGTAGGGTTAATCAGAATAATGCGTATAACCCTGCCAGCGGTTGCCGACGAACATTCACAGGGTTCCCGTGGAGAAACATGTGGGGAGGTAAATAGTATCGGGAGCAAAGTAACGTTGTCAGGGTTAATCAGCATGATGAGGCAATTTGAAAATTTGAAAATGAAATTCATTATAGAATTAACTTATTCTCTAATTTGTATTTTCTCATTACTCACATCTCACTACTCATATCTTGCATTACGGGTGGCTCGAAAATACAAATCCATTGATATTTGTTTCAACAATGGGTGCATCTAATAAATCAACATTGCCATCACCATTGATATCGGTTGCGAAATAACCGAATGCAAATGCATTGATATCAGTTTCAACAGTAGATGCATCGAGTAAGTCAATATTTTCATCAGCGTTTAAATCGCCGGAATAGAATGCCCATACATTCGGACTCACTTCAACCTGATTATCACCATAAGCTTTGTTTGCAGCCGTTGTAAAATCGTATGTTGTATTCTCATTTAATAATACAGGGTTCGCGCTCCATGTTTGAATAGCATTACGATGTTTGAGTACAATATAATATGATTGTCCTATTGCAGCTGTTCCGCTGAAAGTAACTGTACCATTTCTGTTTATCACTTGTTTACTCGCGCTTACCACATTGTAAGGCACTGTACTTTGACGTAATTCAATTTGTATGGTATCACATTCGGTTCCGGGTATGGCAGTAATACCTTGTGTGTATAATACATTTTCCATTAAACCTGCACCTTGATAATAACCTTGTATGTAGGCTTTCAAATTCAATGTCATTTTATAAGGTTGTTGAAAACCTTGAGTAAGTAATGTGGTACCCGACGATAATGTTTTTGTGTTCGTTTCTCCTATTGTGAATGATAAAGAAGCCGTTGCATTACTATAAAAGTTGCCTCCGCTTGCTATTACCATACGATCAATGGATTGGGCATTCATTTCTTGCATAAGACTCATTAAACAGAAGTATAGTAAAATAATTTTTTTCATGATTGAAATATTTTGTTGTGTTTGTTTATGCTAAGTTTGTAGTTTTAAGAAAATGACTTAGTCATTATTTTAGGTCATTTGTTTTAAGTGAAATGAGGAAATCTTCAATCATATTTTGCACCTCCTCAAGTCCCTCATAATTTATATACTGTTCGTCATCACTTACCTTGTGATAATCGTTGTGTAAGCCCGTGGTGAATGACAAAGCACTAATCGAATCTTTTGTAAATACTCCCGCATCGGTGTCTAACACTTTATCATTTTCTGACATATCCACATGCACTTCATTTTTACTTTTCAACAACGAACGATTATGTAATGAAATAGAATTATAGCCATAGACAGTTAGCATTCTTTCCTTTTTATCTAATCTTCCAACCATGTCAAAATTGAGCACAAAGGCAACAGGCTTAAAATGCTCAGAAGCATATTTTTTAAAATGTTCAGCACCAAATAAACCTACTTCATGTGCAGAGTAGGCAACAAATAAATAATTATACTCTTTACTAGCCCAAGTACTCATGCTGTTTGTCAACGACAATAAAAGAGCCACTCCAGATGCGTTATCATCGGCGCCATTATGAACCTGGCCCCGACTTTGAAAACTTAATGATTTTGTTTCTCCCTTTCCAATATGGTCGTAATGCGCACCAATAAGAATGGTTTTTTGAGCATGATTATCAATATGCAAAAATATATTTTTCGATTTTTTTAATTGACCATCTCTCGGGTCAGTAAATTCAAAATAATCAATAGCGCAGTTCCCTTTTTTAATGGTTTGAAATTGATTAAGAATAAATGTAGCTGATGCTGTTTCAAACGAACTTGCTACAGCTCTACCTTGCATACTATCACTAGCAAGAAAAGAAATAATATATTTATAGTAGTACAAGCGGGTTTCATTTGCCATAGCATGCAACCTTATAGCAGAACTTAGTAGCACTATTAATATAAATATATTCTTCATCTT
>JANNYV010000473.1:0-11021 GCA_031410275.1 Bacteroidota bacterium | reverse complement strand
AATCTCGACTTAACATTGAAAAGAAATGGCATGATAAATATATGAATCAACTCACTATAAAGTATAAGTTATGTATCAATGCACATTGTTGGAATTAGGACAAAACCCCTATAAGAATAAAATTCAAGCTTATTGTGGAAAAATTCCGGCATCAGGGTTATCAATATGGTTAGACTGAAATTTCAACTCGATTTCTTTTAACTTTTTTGATCTATCTTTAATTGGCTTGGCAGGATTTCCTGCTACTATCATAAAATCTTCGACATTTTTGTTTACCAAACTAAGGGCTCCAATGGCTGAGCCTTCGCCTATTATGACGTTTGGGAGTATGATTGATCCTGCACCAACAATCACATGTTTTTTTAGATGAACAAGTCCACTAGTAACATTTGTATATGCTTTTGGTACAGTTGGGTTCGTCATAAAATTACCGGAATAATCATCACTCGATGAATATATTGAAACTCTTGAAGAAAGTCCTGAATAATTGTCCATTCTAATTTCGCCATTTCCCATAATGGAACAAAAAGCGGCAATATGAATATAATTCCCGAATGTAATTGAGCCCACATCGCCTGTACTTAAAACACAAAAATCATCTATTCTTACATGGTCGCCAATTGAAATCCTGGAGGCACCATAAATTGACGCAACTTTAGATATAAGAACATTTTCTCCCAGTTTCTTAAATCCAATATGCTGAAGCTCTTCTTTTGAATAATACATGCAGGTAGTTTTATTATATTTAAAAAGTAGTGACCGTATATCTGTTTCTGTAACGAACGGTAGTATATATCTTCAATCAAAATTCCTCGTAAAATAAGACAGTTTCAAAAAATGTAGTGGTGCTGAATTTCTGCATTGCAATTGAAGAATTATCATGATAAATTTTTATGAATGATATCGCATATCGTTTTTATTTCCTCATTCGTTATATAACTTGATAAAGGCAAACTTAAAATATTTTTACTGATTCGTTCGCTGTTTTTACATTCATTTGTTTGTTTCAAAAAAGGTAAATTATTTAAGGATGGATAAAAATATCGCCGACCTATGATGCCATTTTCTGCCAATGCATTTTTTACGTTGAGCAGCATCTCTTCTGATTTGAATACAACCGGATAATAAGCATAATTGTACTTGATATCAAACGGTGAAAAAGGTTTTTGGATGCCATCAAAATTTAATAGGCGGTCATATTCGAGTGAAGCATTTTTACGATGCTGAATAATTTCTTCCAAATCTTCTAGCACACATAAACCCATGGCTGCATGAAATTCGGAGGCTTTTCCATTCACGCCAATATCATAATAATCATCACCAATATGTCCAAATTGTCTATAGAGATGAAGCTTTTTAAAAAGTTCATTGTCATTCGCAACGATACAACCTCCTTCAATAGTATGAAATACTTTTGTCGCATGAAAGCTGCATGTAGCAATATCTCCGTATGAAAGCAAACTTTTATTTTTATATTCGACACCAAACACATGAGCGGCATCGTAAATTACTTTCAGTGAATATTTTTTGGCAATAGCTTCAATTTTTTCAACATCACAAGGATTGCCAAATACATGAGTTGCTAAAATGGCTTGGGTATTTTCTGTTATTTTCTCTTCAATTAAATTGGCATCAATATTAAAATCTTGTTCATTGATATCAACAAAAACAGGGGTACAACCTTCCCATAAAATTGAATTGGTGGTGGCCACATATGAGAACGGAGTGGTAATCACTTCCTTGGTAATATGTAATGCTTTTAACGCCATTTGCAGCACCACAGTTCCGTTATTAGTATATAATAGGTTTTCAATGGCGGTATATTTTTTCAATTCATTTTCTAGTTGTAAAAGAATCGGCCCATTATTCGTTAACCAATGATTTTCCCATATTGGTTTTATCTTTTCGATATATCGTTCCAACGAGGGTAAATACGACTTTGTTACATGTATCATTTAATAAACTTACCTTTTAAAAACATGATATCTTCTTTTTTAATTAGAAACATGTCTTTGATTTTAAAATTGTACAATTTTGAAGCGACAAAAATAGAGAATATTGTGCTAATAATATAGGTTATACTAGAAGCAATACTGGCCCCTTTAGCAGACATGGTTTTAATCATGAGTATATCTAACACCAAGCAAATAAGAAATGAGAAAATAGTATTGTATAAATTAATGATAATCTTACCCGTGCCGGCATACACCGCTGCCAAGACAATCGTAAAACTAAATATAACCACACCAGGAATGAGTAGTACCAACAGCATATAACTGTCTGTAAAATCGTTCCCGTAAAAAAATGGGATCAAGCTTTTTAATAATAGTATTGCCATTAGTCCAGCAAATACATTGAAGTAAAACGTATACTTTGTTAATCGTTGAATGGATTGTAAATTTTGTTGCACTCCATCTTTGGCAATATAGCTATACAATACACTCCCGATTGCATTTGGCAAGACCCAAAAAAATTGTGATAAATTGACCGCAAGCGAATATACACCGGTTTCAATTTTGCCATGATAATGATCAATAAACCACACATCCATGCGGTAGGTAAGTGTGCTAAAAAAATTACATATCCAGGCAATGAGTGAGAATTGCAAGACAAACAGAATGTCCTTTTTATTTAAAAAAGAAAATAAAATCAAATTGGTATAATATTTCCGAATCAGCGAAAACATTAGGGTTGTGGTCAGCAAAAAAGAAAAAACGACAAGCAGCACCACATACATATAATGTTGTGTCAGCTGAAAATGAAACGGATTGTAATAGATAATTAAGTAACCCGCAAACGGAATCAAAATATTAATAAGACCAACCACTGAAGAGAGAATAAATTTTTGTTTGGCATTTAAAAATGCAATAAGCAAATTATTAAATGTGATAGACAAAAAATGAATGATGAAGATTCCTTTCCACAAAAAGGTTTCCTTGTCTTTTGCAAAAATCAATGACTGACATTGAAAATAAAAAAACAATTGGAGTGTAAGGGCAACAAACAATGTTGAGATAAGGGTATAAAAAATCAATGTCGAAAATAATTTATTTTCATCTACACGTTTATTCGCAATACTATACACAATCGTACTCGGTAAACTAAGCCCTATAAATAAATTAAAAAATGTAACTGAATTTGTATAAATGGTAAACTCACCTCGCCCCTGAGCCCCCAAAATGCGTGATAAATAAATAGTACTTGCAACTGATATCAGTACGCCTGCTATTTGAGAAATATATGTAACACCAATATTTTTTGAAATACTCATTCGTTTGTGTACTCATTTTGAATTGCGATCATTAGGATATTTGCAATTCATGAGTGTAATCGCAGTTTCTAATTGTAACTTGTTTTTAAATAGTGCTCAAAGGTAATCATTTCAAGCTTTATGGGTGGACTACTTTTATCTTACTCCTTGTATAATACCACAAACTCTACTCGTCTATTTTTTGCTCTTCCCTCATCAGTATCATTCGATGCAATAGGAGATAAGTCGCCAAGGCCCAAGGCTTGTAAACGGTTTTCTGCTACACCATGTGAGGAAATAAAGGTTAAAATATTCTTCGCTCTTGCGCTTGATATTTTTCGATTTTTGTCTTTGTTTCCGTGGCTATCTGTATGACCTGTGATTAATATTTCGGTTTTGAAATATTTCTTTAATAGTACAGCGAATTTAATTAATGGATTCTGATAATTTGAGGTCGGTGTATCAGATGATTTTTCATATACAATATTATTTGGGAATAGCACCTTAATGCTGTCCTCTATCATGATTACGTCTGCCTCGCTGAGTGTATTTTTAATATCGTTGTATGTTTTTTGCATATACTCCGATTTTGAAACAGGGTCTGCCATTTTCTTTTTTACCGGTGGTGGTGGCGTAATTTTTCCCCTTGTATAGGTTTCATGTGTTGGTCCGTATGCATAGCATGAACTAAGCAATATGAGCATGAATGAATAGTATACAAAGAATGATTTTTTTAGTAGGTGTATGATCATATTAATTTGAATTAAAGAGTATAACAAATTCTACACGTCTGTTTCTTCCCCGCCCTTCTTCAGTATCATTTGTTGTAATGGGTGATTTTTGTCCTAGTCCCCAGGTGAAAATCCGTTCGGGGCTTACTTTGTTCTCTATCATTCTTCCCTTTACATGTGCTGCCCGTTCAAGCGATAACTTCATGTTTTGCTCTTCAAGACCTGTATTATCTGTATGTCCCGTTACCAATACATTGGTGCGATTATATTTATTAAACACGTTAGAAAACCGGTTGAGTTTTGGTAAAAAAGGTTCTAGTACTTCGGACTCACCTCTGCGGAACATAATATTATCAGGGAAAATTACTTTGATACTGTCCCGCAATAGATAAACTTCTGCGTCAGAAAATGAATCTTTCATTTCCATGTACACGTGTTGCATGTAACTGTGTTCCCTTTGCTTGCCTGTTTTGCAGGAAACAATTGAAAGAATCATGATAATAAAAAACAGAATATGGGTTATTTTATTCAATGTGAATGAAATTATTTCAGATGTTCTAAAAGGAAATTCTCTAATTCAGCATGAGTAATGGGAATGCCTTTTATTTTATTATAACCAATTGCATCCACTAAAAATTCCCCGCGAATAATTTTAATGAGTTGACCATTATTGATTTCAGGAATAATTACTTTTTTAAATCGTTTTAAAATGTCTCCTAAATTTTTAGGGAAGGGACGTATATATCGTAGATGACAATGTGAAACAGTATAGCCTTGTTTAATGAGGCGCTGTATAACCGTTGTAATGACACCGGATGTAGAGCCCCAGCCCAATACAAGAATATCACCTTCGTCTGCTCCGAGATTTAATTGTTGTAATGGAATATAGTCTGCAATTTTATCAATTTTGGCTTGCCTTGTTTTTACCATGTGTTCATGATTGTCCGGCTCATAATTGACATTGCCTGTGATATCTTGTTTTTCTAAACCACCAATACGATGTTCTAAACCGGTTGTCCCGGGAATGATCCATGGCCTGACTAATTTATCATTTCGCTTATAAGGCAATAATTTTTCCTCACCTTCATCAAAGGTCTGTTTAAAATTTACTTCAATTGCAGGGATATCACTGGCCTTCGGAAATTTCCAGGGTTCAGCTCCGTTAGCAATATAGCCATCACTTAAAAAAATAACCGGTGTCATATGATGAATTGCAATTCTTGCAGCTTCTATAATGGTATCAAAGCAATCGGTTGGTGTGCTGGCCGAAATAATCGGCATTGGGCATTCTCCATTACGACCATAATAGGCCTGCATCAAATCGCTTTGTTCGGTTTTTGTTGGCAAACCGGTTGAAGGTCCGCCTCGTTGAATATTAATAATAAGCAATGGAATTTCTAACATCACTGCAAGTCCCATGGCCTCTGCTTTTAATGCCATGCCGGGACCGGAAGTAGTTGTCACGCCAAAAGAACCACCATAAGCAGCACCGATAGCCGATGTTACAGCAGCAATTTCATCTTCTGCCTGAAAGGTGATGACATTGTAATTTTTATATTTACTAAGTTCATGTAAAATATCTGAAGCCGGTGTAATAGGGTAGGACCCTAAAAATAATTGTAACCCGGTTTTTTGTGCAACGGTGACTAAGCCAAGAGCCACGGCACCATTACCTGTTATGCTTCGATAGACACCAGGTTCTACTTTTGCTTTCGCAACCGTATATCGTGAGGTAAATAATTCGGTGGTATCGGCGTAATTATACCCGGCCTTTAATGCATTCAAATTGCTTTCAAGGATATCGGGTTTTTTGCCAAATTTATCCTGAAGAAATTGGAAGGTGTTATTCATATCGCGGTCATACATCCAATATAAAAAGCCTAATACGAACATGTTTTTTGCCCGGTCTTTTTCTTTCACGCCCAATGTGGTGTTGTCTTTTAATGCTTCTCGTGTCAATTTCGTGACGTCTATTTTGTAGACTGTAAATCCATCCAACGAGTTGTCATCGAGTGGGTTAATACCATCAGGGTAGTTAGCGAGACGTAAATTCTTTGTATCGAACCCATCTGTATTTAAAATAATAATACCACCTTTTTTGATTGATTTTAAATTAACTTTTAATGCGGCTGCATTCATGGCAACCAGTACGTCGCAATCATCTCCGGGTGTATAAACAGCGGTTGAAGAAAAATGCAATTGATATCCGCTCACACCGGGAAGAGTACCAATTGGAGCTCTTATCTCTGCAGGAAAATCGGGGAATGTTGAGATGTCATTTCCACGTAATGCAGAGTTGTTTGTAAATTGGGTTCCGGTCAATTGAATACCGTCACCACTGTCACCGGCAAATTTAATAACAACGTGTTCTAATTCTTGTATAGGTTCGCTCATGATAGACAAAGTAAATATTAAGCCTTTGGATATGCAAGATATATCTTTAGTTTTTATAAAAAAAGAAAAGGGGAGGCGGAGTTACAGGTTACGAGTTATTGAGTTACGAGTTATTGAGTTACGAGTTATTGAGTTACAAGTTATGGGGTTACACTTTGCTAAGTTAAGGAGTACCCATATCGTTCAAGACAAATTTCCTAACATCTAACATCAATCATCTAACATCTAATTGAGTACTTCCGCCATAGTCTTACCGATATCAGCAGGGCTATCTACAACATGAATACCGCATTCGCGCATGATACGCATTTTCGCAGCGGCTGTATCGTCATCTCCTCCTACAATGGCGCCTGCATGTCCCATACGTCGTCCGGGAGGTGCTGTTTGTCCGGCTATAAAACCAACGACCGGTTTGCGCATATTGTCTTTCAACCATTTTGCGGCTTCGGCTTCCATACCGCCACCAATTTCACCAATCATAATGATACCTTTTGTCTCAGGATCATTCATCAATAATTCAACGGCTTCTTTTGTTGTGGTGCCAATAATTGGATCACCTCCTATACCAATAGCTGTTGTAATGCCAAGACCTGCCTTCACTACTTGGTCTGCGGCTTCGTACGTTAGTGTTCCGGATTTCGAAACAATACCGATACTTCCTTTTTTAAAAATGAAACCGGGCATGATGCCTACTTTTGCTTCATCTGCTGTCAGCACACCGGGACAGTTCGGTCCTATTAATCTTGAGCCTTTATCTTTAATATAATCTTTGGCAATAACCATATCTGAGACCGGGATTCCTTCAGTTATACAGACGATTACTTTAATACCTGCATCGGCAGCTTCCATAATGGCATCAGCAGCAAAGGCGGGTGGAACAAAAATAATGGACACATCTGCACCGGCTTGCGTCACTGCATCAGATACCGTATTGAAAACAGGTTTGTCTAAATGCATGGTTCCGCCTTTCCCCGGTGTTACCCCACCAACCACATTGGTTCCGTATTCAATCATTTGTGTCGCATGAAAAGTGCCTTCAGTTCCTGTGAATCCTTGTACTATAACTTTGCTGTCTTTGTTTACTAAAACGCCCATGAATTGTTCTTTTTATTGAGGACGCAAATGTATATCAGAAATCAGGAAAAAGGAAATGATTCTATTGTTTGACAAAAGCCATTGGAATCATGTTGGGATGATTCCATCAATTTATCCGCATACCGAATATTTGAAACAAGGATGAAATTTAAAATTGACCATTGAGCTTTTAAATATTTAATACTCAACGGTCAATTTTAAATATATAGAATTCATTATTAAATTCAACAATAATTGGATGACTTACTATGGATGGATTGAGAACACAAACCCACTCACATTCACTTCAACCGGTAATTCATCTAAAATATCAACATTGCCATCACCATTAATATCGGTAGCTTGATAGCCAAACAAGAATCCGTTGATATCATTTTCTTCGACACTCAAATCAATGGCGTCGACATTCTCATCTTGGTTTACATCACCGGTAAAAAATGCATACACATTGGGCCCGGTTGTCATTAATTTCATATTGGAGCCATATGCTTTAGTAATCAAATTACTGAAGTCGTAGGTAATTGGTGAAGAGCCAACACTCACTGTAGTGCTGCTCCATGTTTGAATACTATTTCGATGTTTCACTGCGATATAATAATTCCCACTGATAAAAGGATTGAATGTACAAGCTGCAGTACCATTGGTATTTAATATTGCTTTTGTGGTGGCCGCAACAGCATAAGGTGCAGTTGAGTTTCGCAATTCAACCGTAATCGTATCCGTCACAGTGCTACTGCCCGATACACCTTGATTTTGTAAAGTAGCATTCATTGTACTTGCAAGTTTATAGTACCCTTCAAGAAACAATTTTAAATTGACTGTAGTGGTGCAATTATTAACGGTTATAGTTCTTGTAGATGTAGCTGTGCAACCGGTTGTAGTGTTTGTTCCTGTAACGGTATATGTGGTTGTAGAAGTTGGTGAAACTGTAACGATTGCTCCGCTTAATGAGCCCGGTTGCCATGTATAAGTATTGGCACCTGTTCCGGTAATGGTAGTAGAGGACCCGGAACAAATAGAAGCAGACGTGACATTTGTTCCAACCGGTGGAACTATATTAACTGTAATAACTCTTGTAGCAGTATTAATACATCCATTTGCATTGGTTCCTGTAACGGTATAGGTCGTAGTTGATGCCGGAGCAACTGTGATAGAAGTTCCACTCAATGCACCCGGTTGCCATGTATAAGTTGTAGCACCTGTTCCTGTAATAGTTGTAGATGTTCCTATGCAAACTGAAGTGAGTGTAGCAGTAGTGCCAACTGTTGGTAAGGGGTTTACAGTAATCAATCTTGTAGCAGTATTCACACAACCATTTGCATTGGTTCCTGTAACAGTATAGGTTGTAGTTGATGATGGCGCAACAGTAATCGATGTTCCACTTAAAGAACCTGGTTGCCATGTATATGTAACAGCTCCTGTTCCTGTAATAGTGGTCGAAGCACCAACACAAATTGTAGATGTGGTTGCTGTTGTTCCAACTACAGGTAATGGGTTTACTGTGATTAATCGTGTCGAAGTAAGCGTGCAACCGGTTGCTGTCAATGTTCCTGTGACCGTATAGGTAGTTGTTGATGCGGGCGAAACAGTAATTGAACTTCCTGTTAAAGAACCTGGTTGCCAGGCATAGGTATTAGCTCCGGTTCCTGTAATAGTTACTGATGCGCCAATGCATATAGCAGTTGCGCTTGTTGTTGTTCCTGTTGGAGGTAACGGATTTACTGTAATTGTTTTTGTCGCAGTAGTAATACAACCTGTTGCACTAGTTCCTGTAACCGTATATGTTGTTGTAGTGGAAGGAGCTACTGTTACTGAAGATCCGGTCAACGAGCCCGGTTGCCAAGCATACGTATTTGCGCCGGTTGCAGTTAAAGTTGTAGATACCCCTTGACAAACTGTAGAAGCACTTGCAGAAACTGAAGTAATTTGCCATGCATTTAACGCTGTTGTTGTTGCTAAATCAAATACGCCATAATTTGCTGTTGTTCCTGTTTGTGTGACCGTTCCGAGAGCGGTGGTTCCCGTGGTCGCACTATTCCCCAAATTATTCCATTGAGGTCCTGTTGTACTATTCCATCTGGCGACAACCATACCCGGCAAATTTGTAATACCTGCATTCACACAGGGATTACTCCAACCCAATGTGACTGTTTCAGAATTTGCTCCATGAATTTGGTTTAAGGTCCAATAATGATAAGGAGCAATTTGAATTAGGGCTGCATCTTTAGATGCGACATTATACCCATCATCACTTGGATGTTTTAAAACAATACTTGCTTGAAACGTATCGATTGTAGTTGCGGGTGCAGTAATACCAAGGGTTTGAATGCCGATTCCATTTCCAAGTGGGAAGGTAAATGCATCATTGCCAATTTTAGTTACAGCACCAACAACGTGACTATTATCAGCGGCACCGGTATAGGATATATTATCAGGAAATATTAATGGGTTCGTAGTTGTAGAACTTACATATCCTGAAGTAAAGATGCAGGAACTACTTACTTGTACCGGCTTGCTGAGCGTTACCTTAGCTGATGAAGACTTGTTGATAATGGGTCTTGAAATAGCAATAGGCCAAGTACTTAATTGATCAATAGATGTATTCGTATTTCCGGTAAACTTAATCAAGTCGGCATTAATCGGCAAAGCCGAAACATTATTGAAAATTAAATTACCTGCATATGAATTTGTATCGCCATATCCAATATTCATGATACCGCTGCCAATTCTTGCGTAGGTTACATTACCAATATAAGTGTTTCCATTATTGACACTATAGGCATCATAAAAGGTATTTGATCCATTAATGGTTACACTTGTATTTCCCAAAATGGTATTGTTGACAAAATTGGTGTTATATCCGCCTCCATAACTTGCGTCATCTGACCATGATAAATCGCCTTGAATTTGATTGTCATATAAATAGGCATAGCCTCCTGTTCCATATCCATTGTAATTGAATGATGTTACTAATAATGAATCTTGTTGAATATTGGGTGCACTTGTATTTTGTACTGTAATACTTCCGCCATTGGTTAAGTTTTGAATGCGATACATAGAAAAATTATTTCCTAAGTTTTGAGTTACATTCATATTAATGGTTCCACCAATGGTTGTTTTATTACTGATTTGTCCAATGTCAGTAGCACCTGCATTATTTTTTGTATACGAAAAATTACCTGTAATCGTCGCGCCATTCGCAAAGAGTCTTGTATAACCGGCTACCGTTCTATTCACGGTAAGGTTTCCGTTATAAACAGTTTTCGAATTTTCACTGGTAATTAAAGTTCCGCTACCATTGCAATTGTAGGTAACATTACCGTTGAATATATTGGGTTGTGCAGAGTTTGATTCATCCAATTGATTTGAACCCAAGATGGTAAAAATGCTATTTCCATTGATCGTATTGTTTTGAACATTTGTATTATACCCACCTCCATAACTCGCAGAATCTGACCATGTTAAATTGCCTGTCAATTGATTATTTAAAAAATAGGCATAACCTCCAGTTCCATATCCAATTTAATTGAATGATGTAACCAGCAATGAAT
>JANNYV010000472.1:0-2212 GCA_031410275.1 Bacteroidota bacterium | reverse complement strand
ATTTTGTATTCCCCCACTCCATAAATAGGACGAAGCCCCTAAACCATTTAATACAGTAGATTGACCATCGCAGATGGAAGATGGTGTTGCCTGAGCACTAACTATTGGTTTAGGGAAAATAGAAATAGAAATACTTGATGTATTGCTGCATCCATTTGCATCGGTTCCAGTTACCGTATATGTATTTGGCATTATCGGAGTAAATGGTATGCCATTATTTATTCCGCCTGTCCATAAATAATTTATTCCACCATTTGCTGTTAATGTAGTTGCTTGACCTTGACAAACAGACTGTGGTAATGCAATCGCTGTTATCAATGGAAGTGGATTTACAATAATATCAACAGTTGTGCTATCAGAGCAACCACTCGTGTCCGTTGCGGTGAGAGTGTATGTACTAGAAGTTGTCGGTGTAAATGAGACTCCATTCGAAATACCGCTAGACCAACTGAAAGAGAATGAGCCCGATGCAGTTAATGTAGTTGGTTCTCCAAAACATAAAACAGTATCTCCGGAAATCAAATTTGGTGGTATAAGACAACAACTAACATTATAACACGCAGAACTATCCCTAATAATAGTATTATTGTTTGCCTTAAAGAAACCGCCAACCAATACTCCAAAAC
Organism: Bacteroidota bacterium; assembly: GCA_031410275.1. Lineage (GTDB taxonomy): Bacteria > Bacteroidota > Bacteroidia > Chitinophagales > Chitinophagaceae > OLB11. The sequence goes on along the minus strand of JANNYV010000472.1, from coordinate 1,586 downwards.
CATTGGTGCCTGTAAATGCATTTCTATTATAATCAGTAATATCTAACTGATGTATTCCTGCATTTAAATAAAGTATTGTATCAATAAGAGTACCAAAATCATAATAGGTAGTATTCCAAACGGCACTATCCTTTAGAAGTATTATCCCATCCAAATATACAGTGCAGTAGTTATCTCTCTTCACAGTAAATTTTAAGTTAACCGTATCGTAATGGCACAATCTGAATTCCTTTCTAAATGAGATGCTATCATCGGGGTCATTTACGTTCGTAAAAATAGTCCATGAAGGAATACATGAAATCCATTTTGCAGATGGGAAAGCAGGTAAATTTAAATATTGGTACGTACACTGAGTAGAAGCCACATTGCTTGGTGCTGCAATGGAATTACTTGTAATCATCCATTGTGATGCTATAGTCAAAATAGGTAAAGAATCTGTTAGACAAGAATCAATTAGAGTTTGAGACTTAACTTGCTTTGCAAAAATTAGAATAATAATAATCAACAGGTATTTTATTTTCATAGAACATATTAAATCTTGAGTAAAATATAAAGAAGCGAAATTCAATATTGAAGCGACTACCTTTCTTAATCAAATCTATATAAAATTTATGAAACTTGAAACTATTTCAACTTCTTAAATTCGAAATAGAAACTAGAAGATTTTCCTATTAATTTTTCAAGTGGTCTTTCAATAGCTTTCGTAAGAGTGAAAATAGCTTTCAAAAGAAAATGCAAAACGCCTTTTTGAATACCAAACTTAGTCTCAATCGTTACTTGAGAAATATCGGACAAGTAACCGTAATAGGCATTGTTTTCACAAACAACGGCTTTAAATCCGAAATACTTATTCAATACATTGGACCATGTTTCTGTTGTCCAATAGGTAAGATGATATGGAGGAAGGGCAAAATTAAGATTGAATTCTTTTGCCAACAACCTGTTTTCATTTGGCAGTGTTCCAATAAAAATACCATCAGGCTTTAAAAGTTTTTTTATAGTCTCTATAGTCTCTTTTGGATTATCAAGATGTTCTATTACTTCAAAGGCGGTAATAATATCAAACTTCTTTTCGGGATTTTCTTTTAGATACTCAAATATTGTTGCATTGAGAAAAATGGTGTTCTGTACACTTCTCTTTTTTGCTAAATCCAAACTAGCCGTATCAATATCAATACCAATGACATCAAAATTTCTATGATTGGCAAACTCAGCAAAGGCGCCATTACCACAACCTATATCTAACAAAGTCATTCCCTCTCCATTGGTGAATTTTGATGAAGAATAAGTAGGATGGTTTTTAGGCCAAGGATATAAGATTGTGTGTCTTTTTTCTGAATTATTGTCCGTGGCGGAAGAATAAAAATCTGAATTAGGCGCTTTAAAAGGTTGACAATAACAGCAACCACATTCATTGCATGTTGTAAGTTGATAACCATGATATTCAGCAAATTCGATTTTATTTTTTTCCGAAGCACAAATTGGGCATGGGTAATTTATCATTTTTTTACTTTATTTCTATCAGGGATATAATATTGAAAATTTGGCTTCCCTTTTAGTGATTTATCTTTTTCAATTATTGCATT
>JANNYV010000471.1:0-4323 GCA_031410275.1 Bacteroidota bacterium | reverse complement strand
TGAAATTGATTGATGGCCTGCATCACTTGCTCATTGTTAATTTTTAAAATCATATAATCTTTTTCAGAGAACCCGCATGCCGCAAGCATTTTTAGTAACATGACTTCGGTCTCCGAATTCAAATCATGTTCCTGCAAGGCTACCATTACCTTTTGTTCAAAGCCACCTTTTGGAATCTTACTTTTTAAATCAAAATCAGTATCTATATAGATGGGTTGGTCGTAAATGTGTAGAAGTTCTTCGATGTTATTCTCTGTCATGTAGATTATTTAGTTTTTTTTTCGTTGATTTGCACCCTCAACGAAATACAATTATACAATTTTTCATGAATATTCATATTACTAAAGTAGCAGCGAGTAGGGTAGATGAAGTGGATGTCTCCAATTTACAATTCGGAAAGCAATATTCAGATCATATGCTGATATGTGATTTTGAAAATGGAGAATGGCAGCAACCTACCATAGTACCTTATGGAAATATATCGATGAGCCCGGCCACCACATTTATTCATTATGGACAATCATTGTTTGAAGGGATTAAAGCCTACAAACGTAAAGATGGGGAAGTGAGTATTTTTCGTCCTCGTGATAATTGGGAACGATTTAATGTTTCTGCACGGCGAATGGCCATGGCTGAAGTACCTGAAGAATTATTTATGGAAGGGATGCGGCAATTAATTGAATTGGATAAAGGTTGGGTGCCAGGTGTAGAAGGCAGTTCACTTTATATTCGGCCATTTATGTTTGGTACGGATGCGTTTATTGGTGTAAAGCCCGCAGATACATTCCGGTTTATGATTATTACTTCTCCTGCTGGTGCTTATTATAATAAGCCAACACGTATTTATGTTCAGAATAAATATGTTCGCGCATTTCCGGGCGGTATTGGTTTTACCAAAGCAGCAGGCAATTATGGTGCGTGTATGCTTCCTACATTAGAGACAAGAGCGTTAGGGTACGATCAAATTTTGTGGACAGACGGATATACGCATAAAAATGTGCAAGAAATTGGTACCATGAATGTGTTCTTTGTATTTGGCAATACGGTTGTAACGCCTGATTTAAGTGAAGGCACTATTCTTGCCGGTGTGACAAGAGATAGTGTCATTCAACTTTTAAAAGAAAAAGGAATTGCTGTTGAAGAGCGACCGATTAGTATTGATGAAATTGAAGAAAAGTATAAAAACGGTCAACTGAAAGAGGCCTTCGGAGCCGGCACAGCGGCTGTGATAGCACCCATCTCAGAATTATTTTATAATGGTGATACTATGATGTTACCACCGGTAGAGACATGGGAAATTTCAAATTATATTAAAAAAGAATTGGCCGACATACGATACGGAAATATTCCGGATGAAAGGGAATGGATGTATCGGGTTTGTTAAGCACTTAACTATTGGCTAATAACCATCAGTTCCATTATCAATTAAAAAACATTTACTCAATCGTTTATAAAATAAATTGCAGCCACAAAACAAGGAATGGTAAAGATTGGAGTTATTGGTAAGGGTGGACAAATAAATTCTCACATTGAATATTTTCGTTCGACATCAAATGTCGAATTAAGCGCGGTGTATATTACCGATACGTCTGTAAAATTGAAAACAGCATGTCCGGTATACAGCAGTTTAGATGAATTAATTGAAATATCTGACGCTATCTATATTCTTGAAACAGATGACAGCCCTTTTGAAATCGTATTGAAGGCATTTAGAAATGGTAAACATGTTTTCATCGAACATATTTCTGCCTTAAGTTTAAATGAAATAGAGGAATTGCTCAACAGCCGAAAAGAAGCTAATGTGAAATGCATGATAGGCAGCACAGTGCTTTGTCATCCTGTTTATATGGCTATTAAAAATGAAACAATCAATCCCCAATTTATTGAATCGCAACGTCGCATTGCGAATGATAAAAATGATAGCAGAAATATTATTCTAGATTTAATGCTGCAAGACCTCGCAATAGTGTTGAATATGGTAAAAAGTGAAATCAAACGGATTTCTGCAAATGGATTGAAAGTGATGAATGATACAGTTGATATTGCAAATGCCCGACTCGAGTTTTCAAACGGTTGCGTGGCTATATTAACTGTCAGTAAAACAGGCATGAGCGATGAAAACTATATCAATTTCTATGAGGAAAATAAAGTTTTATCCATTGATTTTAAACACTCTAAAGCATTTACATATACTAAAAGTAGAAACAGCGAAGGCCAAATAGAACCCACTTATTTAACTTCAGCGCCTATTGATTCTTTTCAATACCAGTTAGAAAATTTCAGAGATAGTATAGCAGAGAATGCAATCCCACTTTTGAAATTAAGAGAGGGTTATGAGAAGCTGGATATTGCGCATAAAATTTTGAAAAAAATAAATTCTTTTAACGAAGATTAAAATAATTCCACGAAACAGCCGTTATATAAATTCTGAACGCATGAAACTAAAAAATTTACGTTTACTCCCACTATTATTAATTGCCTTTCAGGCTTGTAATATGGTCAATCCAAAAGAAACTATTCCAACGTATATTCAAATTGATAGTGTGCATTTAGAATCGACTGTTCCGGCTATTCATGGTACAGTGTCACAAAAAATAACGGATGTGTGGGTTTATTATAACAGACAATTATTGGGTGCGTATCAATTACCTGCGAAGGTTCCCGTGATTACAAACGGCCGTGGTGAACTGGAAATTATTGGCGGTATTTGGGATGATGGACTTAGCGGTGTAAGAGCGAAATATCCTTTTTATACTGTAGATACATTTTCATTTGATGCAAGCCCGGCAAATATTATCAAGTATACACCAACCTTTCATTACAGGACTGCTGATAGTGAAAGTACCAATTATTTTGTTGAAGATTTTGAGCAAGGCAATAGTTTTGAACGATTGAATGGTGATACCACATTTGTTAAGACCAATATACCCGAAGATGTTTTTGAAGGAATATGGTCGAGCAAGCTTGAATTATCTGACACTGTTTCTTTCGGCGAATGCATAACGGTGCAGGAATTTACTTTACCGGCCGGCAGGATGTGCTATTTAGAATTGAATTATAAAAGTGATATTCCGTTTGTGTTGCGAACACAGATCAAAAAATTTGGGGTTACAACCAATGTAGATTTGACAGGAATCAATCCAACCACAAAATGGAATAAGATTTATTTTAATTTCGGTGGTTTCCCTAATGCCTTTCAACCTGCCACCTTTAGATTCTTATTAGATGCTAAATTGCTAGACGGCGTAACACATGGAAAAATATTGATTGACAATTTTAAAATTATCAATTTTAAATAAGCAATGAAGAAAGATTTAAAAATAGGAATCACATTATATGCCTTAGCCGATTATTTGGCTTCTGCGTTTGCGTGGTTTGCATTTTTATATTATCGAAAAACAACGTCAGCTGAAATCAATTTTTCGCAATACATGCATGAGCTTTCAACCAAAGATATTTTCTTTACCTTGTTGCTTGTGCCTTTGACTTGGTTAGTGTTGCATTTATTTTCCGGTGCTTATTTTAATCCGTACCGCAAATCAAGATTCATTGAAATATACCGTACACTTATTATAACCATCCTTGGGAGTTTTGTGTTTTATTTTCTATTTATTTTAAATGATTCTAATAAAGATTACAGCTATTATTACAAATCATTTTTTATTTACTTTCTGATACAGTTTGTCATAACCACCATTGGGCGAATATTGGTATTGAGACAAATAAAAAGTAAAATAAACAAAGGACAATTCGGATACAATACATTAATTATTGGTGGTAATCAACAGGCGATTGGTATTTATAAAGATATTAAAAACAATGAGGTTAATTTAGGATATACATTCAAAGGTTTTGTGTATGCCGACAATTCAGGCAGCAATGGCATGAGTGCCTATTTGCCTAAGTTGGGAAGTATTAATGAACTTGAAAAAATAATAGATGAACATCATATAGAGGAAGTCATCATTGCAATTGATACCTCAGAACATAATAAATTGCAATACATATTAGCACAACTTTCACACCGGAAAATTATTATAAAAATTACACCGGATTTGTATGATATCATCTCCGGTTCGGTTAAGACAAGTAATGTATTTGCAGCTATCCTGATTGAAATTTATCCCGAACTAATGCCTGATTGGCAACGTGTTATTAAACGTGCATTGGATATTTTTGTTGCCTCAATGGTATTAGTTGTATTTAGTCCTCTCTATTTATTTTCTGCACTGAAAGTAAAACTCTCTTCACATGGCTCCGTATTTTATAAACAAAAGCGAATTGGTATATATGGCAAACCTTTTTGGATATATAAATTTCGCT
>JANNYV010000470.1:0-1857 GCA_031410275.1 Bacteroidota bacterium | reverse complement strand
GTAGCCAATTCATTCAAAATCTTGAATCGGATACCAATTTTATTGGTAGAATGCAATATTTAAATTCATCAGGTTATGGTATGCCACTCGGGTTTACTTATGAGGTAGGTTACGAGATAAGAGATGTTACGCAATACAATTCTAATACATACAAATATAAACAAGGCCTTTCAGGACAACGAACTATTGACTGGGATATTCAAGCCAGTAGTTTCCAAGATGGCTTAATACATTCGCATTATGCTAGCCTAAACTCTATTTTTACACCGGAAGATGTTATTTTAATGGCACAACTCTTTCTAGGTAATCATGCGAAAGATAGTAACAATTTATTTTTTGCTGTAACAAGTAGTTACGGCGTACCCAATCTTATGAAAGTGGGTAATCCTGCAATTTTTAGAGCTTTTTGTGAAAAGATTGTAGGAGCAACAGGAGAAGATACAGTTAAAATGGCAAAATTTATAAATAAATTTGAACTTAAAATTGATTCGTACGATCCGGATTTGAATGAAAAAAATTTTTTACAGATCATAAAGTATGAATACGGAGCAGAAAATGGGCTAGTACTTTATCAAGGAAATGCCGGTTGTAATAGTTGGAAAAAAAGAAGGGTTGATAATTTTGGGTATGTATCAACAATCCCCTGTGTTACCCCAGAATAGTAAAACATAAAAAAAATAAAATGAAAAAAATATTAGTAAGTCTCTTTGTTTGTTTTTCAACTTTGTCAAAAGCTCAATCAAATTTGTGCCCTGCATTACAAGCCTTCAATGGAGAATGGCGATATGTAAATGGACAAGATACAATCCGCATTTATCTGCGCTATCATGAGTGCTATTTTAATAGTGAAAACGGTAGTAACACAAGTACATTGCAAGGGCAAATTTTTGGGTGGCACGAATATAAAATAGGTAATACAATTGTAGAAAGTGATTATGCCAATAGATATATGACTTTACCAACAATATTTGATAACTTATCACCTAGTACATATTCAATATTACTTGTAATGCCTTACTGTGATGTATCACGACACAGAATTCGAGGCGGCATCTATGATTTATCGCAATGTAGAGAACGCAAATCTGTAACTGTAATTTTTAACTCAGCGCAAAACCTGCTAAGTTGGGAGCAAATACATCCAACAGGCTTTGGGTTTAAAACAGGTTGCAAGGGGATGACGTTGCCGAGTAATTTTGTATTATCCAAGCAATGAAAAAAATATTAATAATTATTTTTATTTGCCTGTCAACTTTAGTAAATGCTCAATCCTCTTTATGCCCAGCTTTACAGCAATTTGGTGGTGAATGGAGATATGTTAACGGACAAGATACAATTAGAGTTTTTCTTCGTTCAAATGATTATACTATTACCGAAGATGGAGCTAACGTAATTGCTAAACTTTGGGGTTGGCACGAATATAAACAGGGTAACGTAATTATTGAAAGTAATTACAGTAATCGTTTTATGACATTGCCAGCGAATTCAGATAATGTGGTAGAAAACAGTTATTCTATCTCTTTGCAAATGCCGCAGTGCGATATATCCCAACAACGACTTATAGGTGAAATAGATGACATAACACAATGTTATGAATCAAAAGTAGTAACTATAATTTTCAACTCAGCACAAACGCAACTAAGCTGGAAGCAAATACAACCTACAGGGTTTGGGTTTAAAACAGGCTGTAAAGGGATGACGTTGCCGAGTAATTTTGTGTTAACGAAACAGTAAGCCTTATAACTTGAATGTGAAAAAATGCCGCTCATGTTAAAGCGGCATTTTTTATTTTATCTCGAAGAAAAATTACTCTGTAACAACCAGCCTGAAACCATTTCCGTGAATATTCACAATTTC
>JANNYV010000469.1:0-6571 GCA_031410275.1 Bacteroidota bacterium | reverse complement strand
CGAAACTTATGGTTTTGAAATTTTTGTTCAACAAAAGTTAATCAAAAATATTTTTTATGTAGTTAGTTACACTTTTGTGAGAAGCAAATTTTCGGGAGACAATGGTATTTTAATTCCTTCATCGTGGGACAACCAGCATTTAATTTCTGCAATACTTGGACGTAAGTTTAAAAAAGGCTGGGAACTTGATTTAAAGTATAGGTTTGCAGGTGGTTCTCCTTACACGCCTTATGATATGACCGTTTCCCAACAAACATATTTGCTTCTTGGTCAGGGCACGCTTGACAATTACAAACTAAATAGCCAACGACTAATGGCATTTAATCAACTTGATTTAAGAGTTGATAAAAAAATAAATTTCAAGAAAACAACCCTTGACATTTATTTTGATATTCAGAATGTACTTGGTTTTAAAAACCAAAGTAATCCAGATTATACTTTTAAAAGAACAGTAGACAATAAAGGGTTTCAAACAACTGATGGCAAAGATATTCTGCAAGATGGTTCTAATGCAATACCCATAATATTACCAAACAAGGACTTAAGTATTGTACCAACTTTAGGTTTAATTATTGAATTTTAAAAAAGAGAATGATAGCAAAACAACAATTTATTTATGGCTAATATTGAACAAAATAAAATACACGCTAAATGACAAATTATTTAATAATTGGTGGTTCTTCCGGCATTGGGCAAGCACTTGCAGCGCAATTAGCGGATGAAGGAAATCAGGTGTATGCTACCTATTTCAAAAACAAGATTGATTCAAAAAGCAATTCCATTCAGTATAATTATTTAAATGTTTTGGATGAAAATATTTCGGTCGATTTCTTACCTGATTCTTTAAATGCGCTTATATATTGCCCGGGAAGTATTAACCTTAAACCATTCGAGCGAATTAAACCAATTGATTTTGCAAACGATTATAATTTACAGGTAATAGGAGCCGTTAAAATAATTCAGTTGGTATTATCCAAATTGAAAAACACAGAAAATGCATCCATCGTTTTGTTTTCAACTGTGGCTGTGCAAACCGGCTTACCTTTTCATTCGCAGGTTTCTGCATCTAAAGGCGCTATTGAAGGATTAACAAAAGCATTGGCGGCAGAGTATGCGCCAAAAATAAGAGTTAACTGCATTGCGCCATCTTTAACTGATACGCCTCTTTCTGCTTCACTTTTAAATAGTGAACAAAAAAGAGAAGCCAATTCGCAAAGACACCCAATGAAAAAAATTGGTACCGCTAAAAATATTGCTGACATGGCAGAATTTCTAATTTCCGAAAAAGCAGCATGGATTACAGGACAAATACTTCATGTTGATGGCGGAATGAGCAGCATAAAATAATTAATAGCAATAACTTAGTTTACAAAACAATTAAAATAAGATGAATTTTTTAAATGCACGTTGGGAAAATTTGATAATGGCAAATTATACTGTTAACCCAAATTTGCTGGCTCCTTACCTTCCAAAAGGAGTTGCGTTAGATTTTTATAATGGCGAAACCTACGTTAGTCTTGTAGGATTTATGTTTAAAAACACAAGAATATTTCAAATTCCAATTCCTGGCTATGGAACATTTGAAGAAATTAATTTGAGATTTTATGTGACAAGAAGAGAAGGCAAAGAAGTGAAACGTGGTGTTGTATTTATTAATGAAACCGTTCCTAATAAATTTGTAGCCTTCGTTGCCAATAGTTTATACAATGAGCATTACCTTGCTGTTCCAACCAAACATAAGTGGAGCATCAATGGTGATAGTAAAAGCATTCAATACCAATGGAAGATTAATAAAAATTGGAACAGCCTTTCAGTAATTGCAGGGTTAGAGAAAAAACCAATGGCTAAAGAAAGTTTCGAAGAGTTTATTTTTGAACATTATTATGGGTATTCCATGATTGACAAAACAACTTCTGAAGAATATAAAATTGAGCACCCGCGTTGGGAAATAAACGATGTTACTCATTACAGCATTAACTGTGATTTTGAGAAAATGTACGGAAAAGATTTTATTTTCTTAAATAATAGTATTCCAAAAAGTGTCATCATTGCAGAAGGCTCCTCAATAGCTGTTAGATGGAAAAGAGCCAGGTTTTAAATAAAGAAAAAACTAATAGTAATAATTTCAATCTTAAAAGAAAAAAACATGTTGAAAACTAGAAAGATCAGAATGGGTACTCTAGGAGATAGAAATACTAAATAAAAATACTAAGATTTTCAATCTATTAAAAATAAAGAAATGTTTAAAAAATTTACAACTGCGGACAAACTTCTTTTCATTGCCGCTATTTTATCGCTACTATTTTCCGAGATTCTTTATTTTCAAGGAGAAAAATTAGATGGAGCGTTTATCGGATTATGGGTTCCTTCAATATTAGCCTTTGGTATTTATTTGAAACTAATTAATAATTCAAAAAATGACTGAGATTATACCATACTTTGCCGGACTCATAACACTGATTTTTGGTTTTGGTTTTGCCTTAGGAATTAGGCAATCAGACAAAAATGATAAATAGCATCGTTTATTCTTTGGGAGAAGAATTCTGAAATAAATAAACTATTCTTTAGTTTATTTATTGTCGTTTTATGTTTTACTTATTATATTTTAAGAGTTGGAAGCAAATAAATAAAACTAAACTCAGTTCTCTAACTCCATTGAAAAAAGCATCAACTAATTGAGCTTCTGTTTCAATGTTGAAATTGAAACTTGATTGCCTTTTTAGTTCATTCATTAACTCTTTGCCTCAGTCATATAAAATATTTATTTGAGCAGGATCAGATGAACAGCGCAACGTTCTAACCAACACAGATTTTCCTGAATGCTTTTCAATTAGCTAGATGCTTATAACATCACTCTTATTATGCTTCTTTCGAACTAACAGGGTGCAAAATAGGGATGGGTCACCCAATTTTAAAAACTGAGTATTGATAGCAAAGGGTTTCAAAGAAATTTTATGCCAAAGCTTAAAAACCGAGGAAAACAGGAAAAGATAAACGTGTATCATTCCTTCATCAAACTTTAGAAAAACTTAACCACTGAATTACAAAATCAGGATTCATCATTATTAGTATTACATGATGAATCATTGAACGCCTTTAAAACTATTTGTGAATCATTTATAGTAAATAAATGAAATTGTAAATTATCGAATAATCATCACATCGCCCTTTCGCATATATTTCTCACCATCGGTTAAACATTCATACCAAAAAATATAGAAATAGGTGCCATTATTTTCCGGCTTCTTTTTGTAGGTGCCATCCCATCCGGCTCTGAAGTCAGTGGTACTCCAAATTTTATTTCCCCATCTGTCATACACTGCAAATTGGAGCAGGTCGATACCGGCAGTTGTTGTCACTTTAAATACATCATTCGTGCCATCTCCATTGGGTGAAAATGCATTGGGTATAAAGACCTGATTGCAACAATCGCCCGGTGCAATATACACGGTGTCTTTACCGGAACATCCATTGGCATCTGCCACATCAACAATATAAAATCCATAAAATAAATCATGAATCGATGACGTAAATTGAGGTGGGTTGGTATTCCATTCAAATGTATAAGGAGGCTCACCACCTATGACATCGGCCTGCGCCCGGCCTTCATTGCCTGTACCCGTACAACTCAGATCTTGCTTCGAAATACTGACCATCATTGGGTTTGAAGGCAGTGCTATACTTGCTGTTGTATCTAATTTACAACCCAATGAATCTTTGATAGTGATATTATATAAGCCAACAGGCAAATCAAAAAACTCACCTGTTTGATTGATATGAATACTCGGACCCAGATAATATGTCAATGGCCCTGTTCCGCCTGTACCATGAATAATGATACTTCCATTGTTGCTACCTTCACAACTCAATGGACTGATTTCAATATCAGTAGCGATAAGTAAATCCGGTTCATTTAAAAAAACTGTCGTGTCTTTTTTGCATCCGACTGCATCTATGATAGATAAGATATACATACCGGCAGGAAGATTCGGAAAATAAGCCGTATTGCTTGGGGGGCCGCCATTTAATTGAAAGCTCAATGGCGACACTCCGCCGACAGCATCTGCGAGAATACTGCCGTCAATATCGCCATGACAGGTTGGTTCTTTAAAATCAATCCGGGTAAATGTAATATCTGCATTTTGAATCACATCAACTACCATCGTCGATGTGCAGCCAACGCCATCAGTTGCAATAACGGTATAACTGTTTGCGGTTAAATTTGTAAACGCGCCCGACACATTTTGCAAACCTATAGCAGGCAATACCGAAAATGTAATGGCCCCGGTTCCGCCTACAGCACTTACAGTAATGCTTCCGGCATCAAAACCAAAACAAGAAATATCCTGATGATTCACTGATGTATAATGAAGTTGTGGAGGCTCATTGATGACAATCAATGGAAGAATAGCAGTGCAAGTACTCGAATCAATTAGTTGAACAGAATATACACCGGCACCCAAGTTCGTAAAAATTCCTGTTGTGTTTGATATGGTTGACGAGAGAATAGTATATTGATAAGGAGAAAACCCACCGGTCGCTGAAACCGTTAGTGCACCGTCATTTCCCGCAAAGCAGGTGACATCTTGTGTGCTTACTAAGATGCCGGTCAAAGGAGGTGGTTGCAAAATAGAAACTGTTGTACTGATACTGCAATTCAATGCGTCAACAGCAGTGATGGTATACATATTTGCTGGCAAAGAAATAAATTGCCCACTTGTATTGCTTGTTGTCAACGGATTAATAGTATATGTAAATGCACCGCTTCCTCCGTTAGCAAGTATTGTAATACTTGCATTCGAATCACCACTGCAAATAACATTTGTATGCGTTACATTACTGAATTGAATGGGTAAAGGATTTGAAATAATGACAGTTGTTGTATAACTGCAATTCGTTGCATCAGTCACAAGAATGGTATATGTATTGCCGCTTAGTGCGGTAAAAACACCTGATGTATTCGTGACACTTGTTGGTTGCAATGTATAATTTAAAATACCAATTCCTCCTGTACATGAAATTGTAATAGAACCATTATTTACATTATTGCATGAAATAGTTGTTGAACTAATATTCACTAAAGTAATTGCCGGTGGTTCAATAACTGTGAGCGTAGTAGATGCCGTACAATTATTTGCATCGCTTATAGTCACTGTATAAATATTTCCGCTGAGGTTCGTAAAGCTTCCGGTATTGTTCGTCACTGCTCCGGGTTGCAAAACAAAATTTAAAATTCCTGTGCCGCCATTCGCTGTAACATTAATACTCGCATCGTTTGCGCCATGGCAACTCACATTATTTGATATCACATTATTGATATTAATTGAAGAAGCCTGCGAAATATAAATGCTTGTTGAAACAGAACAATTGTTCGCATCAGTGGCTGTAATTGTGTAAGTAGTATTGCCACTTAAATTCGTAAATGAAGATGGCGGGTTAAATGTAGCTGCAGGATTGATCGTATATGAAATGATTCCGGTTCCACCTGTTGCAGGTGCACTCAACGAGCCATTTGCCGCACCATTACAAAGTGTTCCTGTAGACGAAATACTATTGAATTGCAACAAAGCCGCTTGTGTAATTTGTAAAATAGTATTTGCCGTACAACCATTCACATCGCTTGCAACAACGGTATATGTAGTTGCCGATAAGGATGAAAATACTCCTGTATTATTTATAACTCCGGAAGGTTGTAATGTGTATGTAATGATTCCACTTCCTCCTGTCACCTGTACACTTATAGCACCGGTATTTGCGCCGTTGCATAACACATTTGATGAACTACTGTTTGAAATTGAAGGACCGTTTGCCGTTGAAATAGAGTAGGTACTTGTAACAGTACAACCATTTCCATCTTTTACCGTAACTGTATATTGATTGGTACAAAGTGAATTGAACGCGGCACTTGTCTGATAATTGATTCCATTTAAACTGTATGTAAAAATGCCTGAACCGCCTGATGCAACTATGTTTGCAATACCGTCGCATCCGGGAATACAAGAAGCGTTTGTCAATGAAATTGAACTAATGCTCGGCGAAGGTTGAGCATTAATTGTAACCAAACTTGTGACTGTACAACCAACGGCATCTTTTACAATAACGGTATAAGTTGCTCCGCCTAGTCCTGTAAATAAATTTGAGCTTTGATATGGTAAAGGGTTTAGTGCATACGAATAAGAACCTGTTCCACCATTTGCTGTAACAATTATCGTTGCATCATTTCCGGGGATACAACTTGCATTGGTTGAGATAATATTTGTTATGAGCGGTGCATTGGGTGTAATCACTGATAGAATACTTGTGGCTGTGCATCCATTGGCATCAATGATTTTGACGGTGTAAGTTGCTGCACCCAAATTAGTAAATATGTTCGTTGTTTGATTCGTAACACCGATAGAATAGAGATAAGATAATGTTCCTCCATTTCCGTTAATAGTTATACTCGCATCATTTCCCGGTACACAAGACGGAAGTGTGTTTGTTACATTTGTAATGAGTAACAACGAAGGTTGCGTAATGGTAATCGATGTTGTGATGCTGCATCCATTCACGTCCACAGCTTTGATGGTAT
>JANNYV010000468.1:0-12884 GCA_031410275.1 Bacteroidota bacterium | reverse complement strand
TGTTCCCAAACCCTTCTGTTCGTTGTATAGCAAGTGCCGGTCCAATAGTCATACCCTTTATCGCGTATAGTTGTTGAAATTGCTTTCTCTAAAGCGAAGGCAGGTAATGCAGGAACTTCAGGAGGAAAATAATCATTACTTGTTCCTTCTCCTCTGATGGCCGCGATAGGCAGAATTAAATCGCCTACTTTATTTTTTCGTTTCAATCCCCCACATTTACCTAAAAGCAAAACGGCCTTTGGGGTAATAGCTGTTAATAAATCCATCACTGTTGCTGCGGATGCAGAGCCCATACCAAAATTAATAATAGTGATACCATCGGCAGTAGCGCATTGCATCGGTTTGTCCTTACCAATGATTTTACACTTGTGCTTTTTTGCAAATAGTGCTACATAATTTGAGAAATTAGTCAACAATATATATTTGCCAAAGTTTGCCAATTCTTCTCCCGTATAACGAGGCAACCAATTCGATACGATCTCTTGTTTTGTTTTCATTTTGTTGTTTTATCAAATTCAAATGTAATGAAGAAATTAGAATGAGTTCCTATGTTATTGGTGTTGTTCTGCAAATATCATAATAACATAAGAACTATTTTGTAGAGCCTCTACGAAACAACATCAACAAAAACACGAGGAGCACTGTTATTCCGGTGAACGTAAACATATACGCTGATCCAAATTTATACCAAATAAATCCGGCAAGAGCATTTGCAAATAACAGGCAAAAACTATTTATTCCTTCATAAAACCCAATGGCAGCAGATTTTTGAGGGGCATCTACTTTTTGAATTAATAGCGCTTTTACTGTACTTTGTGTAAACGCATAATAAAACCCATACCCAATAAATGCGATACTAATCATCATTCTATTTTGGGTGTGGCCAAACACGAGGTAAGTCAACAAATAAATAAAAAGCCCGATCATAAGCATTTTCATTCTGCCATATTTATCAGCCAGTTTACCAATTGGAAATGCAAAGATTGCATACACCAGATTAAACAAAATATAAAGAAAAAGCACATTGCTTTCGGAAACACCGGCTTGCTTGGCGCGTAGTAATAAAAACATATCTGAACTATTGGCAATCCCAAACAGGATCAATAAAAATAAAAATTGCAGGTAGGCCTTAGGGGCTTCTTTATAAAATGAAAAATTCTTTTTGAATGAAAAGGTTCTTTCCGAAACGACTTCACGGTTTTTTTCTTTAATTAAAAAAGTAAATAATGCAGCTAAAATACCAGGTGCCAATGTGATAAAAAAAATAGTTTTATAATCCTTAGGATGAAAGTACAAATAACTAATTGCAACCAATGGGCCAAAGACGGCACCCAACGTATCCATTGAACGATGAAACCCAAATACTTCGGCTCTGTTTTCTTCATTGCATTCTTCTGCGAGTAAGGCATCACGCGCGCCTGTGCGTATTCCCTTTCCAACTTTATCTATACCTCGTCCCAAAAAAATAAGCGACACATATGATGTCAAGCCAATAATTGGCCGCGATAAAATACTAAGTGAATAGCCAATATTTACAAAGGGTAAACGGCGTTGAAAGGAATCTGATAAACTACCCATATAAATTTTTCCCAAGCCGGCAATGAATTCAGCAACCCCTTCAAGCATGCCAATTAATACTGTTCCGTATCCAATTTGTTGTAAGTATAATGGAATAATAGGGTAGAGCATTTCACTACTAAAATCATTCATCAAACTCACCAAGGAAAGTAACCAAACGGTACGTGTAATATTTTTAAACATTTACTTTTTATAATTGGTTCTACACTTCTGTTTAGCGGTCAGTCCAAATTTATTAACTGAGCTATCAAATTTTTCTGCATGTTTAACGAGCAACATTAATTGTGATGTTACATGCCTTTTTTTAATTGGGTGTGTCCCTCGCAAAGCCTCGGGTCTTCCCTGACCGAAGTGTCAGGGTCGGGCTGGATGTTTATCCTGATGTCTCTATCAGGGCTTCAATCCTTGACCAAAGCGTCAGGGGATTTTCGCTACCATCCCTCACACATTGTCATTTCACGATAAACATACCACTTATTACTTTCATCATTTCATATCAATATTTCCTCTGCTCATTCGTTCTCTCAAATACGGCTGCCATAATTCTTGATTCAATTTCATCGAAGGCCAAATTTCTTCTTGCAAATACACGTTGTGCAGTGTCTACCGCTTTTGACAATTGATATTCCATAAAGCCATTCGCACTGCCCCAACTAAATGAAGGAATAAAATTTCGAGGGAATCCTGCACCATACACATTACAACTCACACCAATCACTGTCCCTGTATTCAACATGGTATTGATACCACATTTAGAATGGTCACCCATAATCAATCCGCAAAATTGCAACCCTGTTTTGACAAATGTTTTTTTATACTCACTCCAAAGTTTTACTTCTTCATAATTGTTTTTAAGATTCGAATTATTTGTATCGGCACCAATGTTACACCATTCTCCTATCACGGCATTCCCTATAAACCCATCATGCGCCTTGCTTGAGTTTGCATAAAAGACGGAGTTGTTTACTTCACCACCTACTTTACATCCATCACCAATGCTGGTGGCACCATATATTTTAGCACCCATTTTTAAAACACCATGAGCACCTAAAGCAAAGGGGCCGCGTATCATACAACCTTCCATAACTTCCGCATCTCGGCCAATATACACAGGCCCTGTTGTTGTATTAATCAGGCTACATTCAACTCGAGCTCCTTCTTCAATAAATAATTGATCGCCTAAGATGGTATTGGTTTCTGAAACGGGTTGCGAAATTTTTCCTCTGGTCAGTCGAAGATAATCTTCACGTAATGCCATATCATTTAACCCAAAAATATCCCATAGTTGGTTGAGAGTTTGAATAGGGCTTGCAAATGAAATTGTATTCAAATTTAAAACGGTCTGATGTATGTCAAATTGTTTGGCTTCTTCTTCATTCATCCTAGCGCAGAGTAACATATTTTCTTTGACAATGCATTCACCTTTTTTTAAAGTAAAAATTGCTTCTGTTAATTCCTTTGAAGGAAATAATGCACTATTGATAAAGACATTATCATTGGTGGCATAAAACGGATACTTTTCTTGAAGATAAGTTTCTGTTTTATTAAATACAGGCTGCAATAAAATAAATTCCCATCGTTGGCGCATCGTTAGTATACCACATCGCAACTCACTCACAGGTCGTGTATGGGTAAGTGGTAAAAACTGATGAATTCGTTCATCATCAAAAAGTATATAATTCATGTTTTATTGTACTAAATGTTCTCCTATCTGATTTATTTCCTCGTTATATACATCCGGTTTATGGCTCAATATTGAACGGACTAAATAATAGCCTCCAAAACCAAATGGTATAGCCATTAAATACATAATAAACATCCTGTCGCCTCCAAACGCAAAAAAATAAAATACCATTCCTAGTATTTCGCCACCAAACCATGCCAGCACTGTGTATAATTTCCATGTGCCCGGTTTCACACCTTTGGTCAAGGCAATATTTCCTATTTGCATAGTTAAAAAAATCAATGCAATGATATCGAGCATGTATATTATTTAAAGGTTTAAAAGTAAATAAAAATAGGCACTAACAGAATAATGTGCGCAAAGATTTTATTTTTGCTCCATGCTTCCAAAAAATACATCTGATTTGCTTCCTCAGAAATTTCCATTTCAAATGGTGGATACATTATTAGAAGTAAATGAGACTGAAATAAAAACAAGCTTCCTGATTCATAAAGAAAACGTATTGGTAGTGGATGGTTTTTTTTCTGAAGGCGGGTTGTTAGAAAATATGGCGCAGAGTGCTGCGGCAGGTACAGGATATTTGTTTACATCACAAGGAAAAAATGTACCGCTTGGTTATATAGGAGCCATAAAGCATATTTCAATTCTCACATGTCCTGCTGTAGGAACTCAAATTGAAACCGAAATAATCACACGTAATAAAATTGGGAATGCAAGTATTGTAGAAGGAAAAATATTTTATAAAAAAGAAGTCATTGCTTCTTGTGAATTAACTATTTTTGTTTCTGATTAATTTTTATTTGTATGAAAAAAAATAGACTACTACTATTTCTTCTTGCAGGGTTCACATGCATAACGCCACATTTGTTTGCTCAATCCACCACCGCAGATATTTTTAAATCGAGCAGTCCAATAACGTGGTTGGGCGTCGATTTTTCTGAAATGAAATTTATCGGACCGGCAACGGGGTGGGGAAGTGAAAGTACGAAGTCTCCTTCCGAAATGAGAGATACTTATTTTTATGTGTGGAATGAAGTTATTCAGAAGGAAGCAAAGAGTTATAAAGTTGAAGAAGCTGTCGCTCGTATGAATGTGTCGTGGGCAACCGATGTCGTAAAAAGAGTGAATGAAAAAGCAAATAAGAAAGAAATTTTTAGTGAGTCTTCATCTGATTATCAAACATTGGATGAAGATGCAGTAAAGAAAATGGCGAAGCAATATGACTTTAAAGGGATGACCGGAATTGGGTTTGTGCTGATTGCAGAGGGAATGAATAAAAATTTAGAGGAAGCTAGTTATTGGGCAACCTTTATTGATATGAAAACAAAAAAAGTGTTGCTTACCAAACAAATAACGGGTGCCGCTAGTGGATTTGGATTCAGAAATTATTGGTTGAAAACCATTAAAAATGTTTTCAAAAATATGAAGAAGGAATTTAAAAACTGGGAATAACGATTGCAAACTTCTACACCCACTTATCTTATTGCCTCTTCATTAGTCACTCCACTAGGTGCCGGAACAGAAGAGAATTTTAATCAATTGCTTCTTGGAAAATCAGGGATTCAAATGATGCAAGATGAACGTTTCTTTTCTTCATCGTTACCGCTTGCTAAAATAGATGAAGGCATTATTGAAGATGCAAAAAAACAATTTAATACCTGTACCCGTTTCGATAGTATACTGCTGAAATGTGTTGATGATATTGAACAAAAATCAATAGTTGAATTATCATCAAAAGACGTCCTCATTATTCTTTCAACAACAAAAGGAAATATTGAATTGCTCAAAGAGAAGAACGAAAGTGAAAAACTATTGCTTTCATATTCTGCAAGATTGATTCAACAAAAATTAAATAACCCGAATGCTCCTCTTGTTGTTTCCAATGCTTGTATTTCCGGCTTGTCTGCGATTATTATAGCCAAGCGATTATTGATTAGCAAACAGTACAAGCATGCTGTGATAATTGGTTGTGATGTATTATCAAATTTTGTCATTAGCGGTTTCAATTCATTTCATGCAATTAGTAATGAACCTTGTAAGCCTTTCGATAAAAATAGAAAAGGAATTACATTAGGAGAAGCTTGTGCGGCTATGGTGTTGAGTACAGAAATAAAAAGTGAAATTTCTGTGTTGGGTGGTTACATAAGTAATGATGCAAATCATATTTCAGGGCCGTCTAAAACAGGGGAGGAACTTAGCTATTGTATCAATGCTTCTATGAAAGATGTTGCAGTAAAATTCGGCGATATTGATTTTATTTCCGCGCACGGAACTGCAACAGAATATAATGATGAAATGGAATCGAAAGCATTTGAGCATTCTCAATTAAGCAATGTTCCGGTATTTAGTTTGAAAGCAGTTTATGGTCATACCTTAGGTGCATCAGGTATTTTAGAAACCATCATTAGTGCGGAATGTTTAAAGCAACATATTATTTTACCTAGTGTTGGTTTTGCAGAGAAAGGAGTGAGTGGTGATATCAGGATAAATAAATCATTCGTCAACAAACCATTATATTACTGCTTAAAAACTGCTTCGGGTTTTGGCGGTTGCAATGCAGCTTTAATACTTAGGCATAAAAAATAAGGCGAAGGATGATAAAAATATGGTGATGATCTATTTTGTTAACCCAATTTATTATTATCAATAAAAGAATCTGGGTCTTTTTTAAAACCCTGTATAATAATACGGGTGATTCTTCTATGCATATAAAAATATTTTTGCAGGGTTCCTATGCAGATACCGGAACCGTGTCGGCTGTGTTAGTCAACCAAGGTGTAGGAACCAATCCATTAGTGACTGATTCAATTGATGTTGAACTTCGTGATCAAAACCCGCCATATAATATGGTAGCGACAACAAGAGCTAAACTAAAAACAGATGGCAATTGGAAGAAAATGTCAATAATTTTGTGTTCTCAATATATCCGTAAAGTTAATTTGTCAATCTGAAAATTATGCAATAATTGCTTTCATTATTTACCCCGGTGGCAACAATCTATTTTATGTGTCGCTTGGTTGCTATGTGGACTGATATAGGGTATACCAAGATTGAAACCTCGTATGATCAGAAGTATACCAATGGCAATTGATATATAGTATGAACTACGAAATACATATTTTCTCAGGCGAAGTGTAATGGTATGTTGAAATAAAATGACTGTTGTTAAGGATGGAATGGTACCGAGGCCGAAGCAAATCATGAATAACATTCCGTGAAGTGGGCTTATAGTGACAATGGCTCCTGTGAGTGCAGCATAGATCAAGCCACATGGGAGCAGTCCATTCAGGGAGCCAAGCATAAAGAAATATTTCAAATCAGGCTTAATTGAGACCGATGAAAATAATTTACTAAACGATTGTTGTATCAATTTTGGAAGTTGAATATGTTTTTTTATCGTTGGAAAAAATGTAATGAACAATAATAGAACTCCGGATAAGATGGAAAGTATTTGTTGCCATTTAAAAAGTGCAAAGCTTTGACCAATACTTCCTGCCAATAATCCCAATAACGCATAGGTTGAGGTTTTGCCAATATGATAATTCATATTGGCGAATAATAATTTTTTCCTACGCACTTTTTGAAAGGGCATACTCATCACGAATGGGCCACACATTCCAATGCAATGCAAGCTGCCAAGAATACCCAATAGAAAAGCTGACAAGATGATTGCCCACATCATTTAATTTGAAAAAGTAAACTCTTTATAATATTGTTTCGTTCCGGAATTCATTGATAGTTTTAATTGATAATTGCCTTTGCCCCATTGCGTCGTATTGATAGTATAAAGCGAAGCCTCATGTAGGGATATATGAATAGTTTTATCTTTCTTGTCATCTGAATAATTATATAACTGCAAGTTGGCTGAAGTCAATATTTTATTTAGACTTGAGGGTATAGATATTATAATTTCGTATTGTTGTTTTTGAAGTAGAATAGAATCAGAATAAATTTCGGTATTCGTTCGTGCATCTATCAATCCTTGGTATTTTAATTCCTGTTCATAATAATTTTTACTCACCATTACTGAAGGGTTTTGTGTGCAACCATATACGAGATAACACATAAATAAAATCAAGCCTCCAAATCCAATGAGAACAATATTACCGGGGTGTGATATTTTTTTCATATTATAATTTAAAAATTTTAAACTCTCAACTCTCAACTCTCAACTCTCAACTCTCAACTCTCAATCACCAACCACCATCAATACTCCCCAATAAACGTTATTTTTTTTGTTTGAATAATTTTGTCGCCTGATTTTATATACACTTTTATATTTTCCTTACGATTGGTAATATGCTCTTTCGGCACTTTGATAAAAAATGTTTCTTCGCTTTCAACACCGGATTTTAAGGAGTCAAGTTTTTTTCCAACATAATCTATCTGTGCACTTTTACTGTCAAGTTCAATATGGTAAGGCTCTGTATAGCCGCTCTTACTAACAATTTTTATTTTATATAAATTGCTGATAGTGCTATCTGCATTCTCCTGTAATATTTGCCCCGGCACTCGAAGCACTGTTGCATCAAACTTATCTCTGGTAATAAGTAAGCCGACTAATATACTTGCTAAAATAATTAATACAGCACTGTACATTTTTATCCGGTACGTGAGTCTTGGTTTTATTCCAGTGGCGATATCATTTTCACTGCTATACCGAATCAAATTTGTTGGTAGCCCGACATTCTTCATCATCATATTGCATGCATCTATGCAAGAAGTACAGTTTACACATTCGAGTTGCGTACCGTTGCGAATATCAATCCCTGTTGGGCATACATTCACGCACATACCGCAATCAATACAATCGCCATGCTTTTCTTCAGTATCTCTTCTTTTTTTGTTTCTTGGTTCACCCCGTAAATAATCATACAGCACAACAATCGAATTTTTATCGAGGAGAACACCTTGGAGTCGCCCATATGGACAAATAACTATGCAACTTATTTCACGCACAAAGGCATACACTGCATAAAATAGAAAGGTAAAAATAAGTAAAATGGTAAATCCAAGAACATGAGATGAGGCAGGCTCTTTTACAATTTTTAATAACTCGTCTAAGCCAATAATATACGATAGAAATGTATTGGCAATTAAAAAGGAAAGGGCGAAGAAAATAATATGCTTGATCGTTTTTCGAATAGATAGTTCAGTCGTCCAAGCCTTCGCATCTGCGGTCTGTTGCTTATTGGCAGGACCTTCTAGCCAATATTCGATTTTTCGAAAGACCATTTCTAAAAAAATTGTTTGCGGACAAGCCCATCCGCAAAATACTCGACCAAAGATCAAAGTAAAGACGACAATAAATAATAAAAACACCAACATACCTATGCCAAACAATACAAAATCTTGGGGTAAAAATACCTGGCCAAAAAAAATAAACTTCGATTTAGTCACGTCAAATAGAAATATCGGATTGCCATTGTATTTTACAAAAGGTAAACCAAAAAGTAAGGTTAAATAAACGATGCTGAAATATGTTCTGAGATTATATAATTTCCCTTTTGGCTGAAATACATACATCCATTTTCGCTTGCCCGAAGTGTCTACGGTAGAAATTTTATCTCTGAAATTTAATTCAGATTGTGTGTTTGTGTTGTTCAATGTATTGATTCCTTTTTATTAACCTTATTCGTATCCGGCACCTCATTTTTTGTTGAATCAATTCCTGCAGTAAGTTTATCGTCACTATATAACTCTCCTTGTTTTTCTTTAGGGGTTAAGGGATTGGTTCCATGAAGTGTATGAACAAAACTGGCGAGCTGAGCAATTTGTCCCGGTGAAAAATCCTCTTTCCAACTCTTCATTCCTTTTTCAGCCCAACCATATTTAATAGTATAAAATATATCCTTGATGCCTCCTTTGTGCAACCAATAATCATCTGTCAAATTGGGGCCAACACCTCCCTGACCGAAAGCGCCATGACAAGCCACACAGTTTTTGGCGTAGAGACCGGCGCCCTCAGCAATTTCAGCATCTCCCAACATCTTCACTGTGTTTTCATCTACATTATTAGCTCCTTTTTTTAAGTATTCAAGTTTAGCTTCAGCGGCAATTTCATTTGCCTGCGACAATTCAACATATTGATTTGGTAATGTCTCTGAGCCAAACATCCGGTACAAATAAATAATGCCAAAGAGTACACTGCTTATAAAAGCCCATGTCCACCAAGAAGGTATTTTGTTATCCAACTCGCGTATGCCGTCATAATCATGTGACATATCTAAACTTGCTTCTTCTTCTATGGGAACAGTTTCATTCAATTTCTGAAACCATGTTCTTACCTTTCCGGTAGAAGCGTTAGTGTTAGCTTGATTAATTTTTTTAATACCCATCAATACAAATAATGCTTTTACTAAAGTCAACACCACAACAAATAAAAGTATCACAATGATGATGAAAAGATAGATATCAAGATTGCTGAATGAGTTGTTACCGGTAACATTTTCGGTAGCTGCTGCAAACACATGTTGAGAGAATAAAGTGCACAAAAGTATGATGGAAATAATTTTAGACCCTTTTGCTTTTTCGCTCCGTATTTTTTTCTGATAAATACCGGCAGCTACTTTAACAGCTTTTGACAATACGGCGATAATGATAAGAAATAGAGCAATGACACCGGCAAATATCCATCGGACTACTGTGTCAGAATTCATGGTGGTATTTCCAGAAGCAGCTTCAGCAAGCGCCTGCGATGTTTTTAAGATGATGATTAAAAACAGCATCAACGCAGCGTATGTTTTTTTAAATTTACTAGACATATTCATTTTCATATTTTATTGTAAAGGGATACCGGCTTTTTCATCCATACTTTTTTTGTCGGCTGTAAATGCATACACAAGCACCGCTACGAAAATGACTCCAAAGAGTATGAGGGATATCATCGGGTAAATTTCTACGCCGCTTATTTTTTCTAAATAGTATTTGAATTTCATGTTATTTTTTTGTTTCGGGTTATAGAGTTACGGGTTACGAGTTACGAGTTATTGTTTTTAATGTGATACTATTTTTGTTACCTGTCTTCCATCTCTAATCTCATATCTCTTTCTTTTATCTCATCCTCCTACTTCTTCTTAATGTCAGTTCCCATTCGTTGCAAGTAGGCAATCACAGCAATAATTTCTTTATTTCTATCTGCTTTTATTTTTTCAGATTTTAAATTAGCGGCAATTTCATCAGCTTGTTTATGTAAGTCCGTAACTGCAATTTGTTCATAGCCTTCCGGATAGGGAACACCTAATTTTCTCATGGCATGTATCTTCGCTTCTGTTGTACTGATATCCAAATCATTTTCCAACAACCATGGATACTCAGGCATAATACTCCCCGGTGTCATATCTTGTGGAAAACGCATATGATTGTAATGCCAACTGTTTGGATACTTGCCACCGATTCGTTGTAAGTCGGGGCCGGTGCGTTTGCTTCCCCATTGAAATGGATGATCATATACAAATTCTCCGGCTTTAGAATATTCGCCATATCTCGCTTCTTCATCTCTAAACGGTCGTATCATTTGTGAGTGACATGTATAACATCCTTCCCGAATATAAATATCTCTTCCTTGCAACTCCAGAGGTGTATAAGGTTTCACAGCTGATATAGTCGGAATATTTTCCTGTATCATAAATGTTGGAATCAATTCGACTGCACCACCAATTGAAACAGCCACAAGCGCAATCAATAAAAAACGGATAGGCCTTCGTTCGATGAATGAATGCCAATGCATTTTTCCAACAGGTAAAGGTTGTACAGAAAGTGGGAATGCTTCAGCCCCTTCATTCGCAATAAAAGTTCCTTGCTGTATCGTTTTACGGATATTGTAAACAGCCAGAATAGCCCCGGCCCAATACAGAGTTCCGCCAATCGCACGAATGATATACATTGGTATAATATGTGACACAGTCTCCATAAATTGAAATTGCAACTGACCACTTTCTGTAAATTGTTTCCACATTAAACTTTGTGAAAACCCCGCCCAATACATCGGAATCGCATAAAGAAGTATACCCACTGTGCCAATCAAAAAATGTTGGTTTGCTAATTTCACACTATACAATGTGGTGCCCCACATTTTTGGTATCAAGTAATATAACATCCCAAAAATTAAAAATCCATTCCATCCCAACGCACCAATATGCACATGCGCAATTGTCCAATCGGTATAGTGACTCACTGCATTCACTGTTTTAAGCGACAACATCGGACCTTCAAATGTGGCCATACCATAACAAGTCAAAGCAACCACAAACATTTTTAAAATAGGATCTTCTCGTACTTTGTCCCATGCACCTCGCAAAGTGTAAAGTCCATTTAGCATGCCGGCCCAACTTGGTATAATGAGCATCACACTAAACACAGTTCCCAATGCTTGCGCCCATCCGGGTAAAGCGGTATACAATAAATGATGAGGCCCCGCCCAGATATATAAAAATATCAATGCCCAAAAATGTACAATACTCCAACGGTATGAATACACAGGACGATTCGCAGCCTTAGGCACAAAATAATACATCAATCCTAAGAAAGGTGTCGTCAGAAAAAACGCAACTGCATTATGACCATACCACCATTGTACTAATGCATCTTGCACGCCTGCATACAGACTGTAACTTTTGGTCAATGATATTGGTAAGGCAAGCGAATTCACAATATGCAATAAGGCAACGGTAACCCATGTAGCTATAAAAAACCAAATGGCCACATACAAATGACGCTCCCTTCTTTTTAAAATGGTACCAAACATATTCACTCCATATATCACCCATATTACGGTGATGAGTATATCAATCGGCCATTCTAATTCTGCATACTCTTTCCCTGTTGTATAACCTGCTAATAATGATACAGCACCTAATACAATAATCAGTTGCCAACCCCATAAGTGTATTTTACTTAAGGTATCATTAAACAATCTTGTTTTTAATACGCGTTGCAAAATATAATATGAACCGGCAAATATGGAGTTGCCCACAAATGCAAAAATAACCGCATTGGTATGCAAGGGCCTCAACCGACCAAAACTTGTATACGGAATACCGAAATTCAAGGCGGGGAAGGCGAGTTGAAATGCAATGATAATACCAACTAACATCCCAACCAACCCCCAAAAAAGGGCGGCAAATCCAAATTGCTTGACGATCCTATTGTCATAATAAAATTTTTCTGCTTGCATAACTATGGTAAATTTTCGTTTGTCATTTCATCATCAAAAAGTATCCGTTGCGCTGGTGAATAATCATCATCAAATTGCCCCGTCTTTACACTCCATATATAAGCCGCCAAAAAACTTAGGGCAACTGTTAAACTAATGATGAGTAAAAAAATAATGACATTCATGTGGTACTGATTACACAACAAAAGTAGAGTGCACCGCTATCCTATAAAATGTAATTCGTCAAATGGAAATATGATTTTTATCATAAAAAAAATACATGAAAACATCATGTAATGTGCAAGCTCTAACAACAAATATTTTTTACTTGGGCGTGCCCCCGAAGCGAAAAGCATTGTTGATCTCAACATATTAAAAATCGTATTGCTTTTCTGCTTCGGGGTCGGGCCATTCACTTCAAGTCCTCACTCGTTCCTCGTTCCGGGCTTTTCGTTGCTGTCCCTCACG
>JANNYV010000467.1:0-5116 GCA_031410275.1 Bacteroidota bacterium | reverse complement strand
CTGCTTTGGGGCCATTTGGTGTGGCCCATTGCACCACATGTATCATAGGGAATCCTTTAAAGGTGGCTGTTTTAAATTCGTTTGAAAGCGACATGTATTTTGCTTTACTGATGGCAAGTTTATCTTTAACCTCTTCTACATTTTGTATTTCTTCTAACCCAATGGCATAATTTAATCCGCTTCCTTTTGGGTTACCTGTCATGAGGTTACTTCTACCCGGACTTACAATGTCGTAGATATTGTATTTTACACGCAATTGTATGAGCGAGTCTGTATATATTTTTAACTGATCAGAAATTGAATCAGTGCGATTGTCAATAGCCGAAGCCAATTGTGTATTGATATGTTTATATAATTCACGAAGTAAATCTTCGGTTCTGTTCATGGCTTCGTTTACCACAAGATGAGCTAGGTTATCATCTTCATCTACAAAATTTACTTCAAGATGTTTATATCCGGAACGGGAAAGTGAAAAACTTTTTGCAAATCGTTTGTATACTTTCTTGGCACCATCCTTATCATTTTTTACATCGATATTATAATGCTTGGCAAAATCAAATTTATCAATCAAGTATGAAATGACATTCGCAGAATTTCCAATGACATACGCACGGTCTACTTCATTTTCACCACCAAAAAAATCAATCCATTCTTGCTGGCTTTCTCTGAATAAATTGATACGACCGCTCATCACCGCGGATGATGGAAAGAAAGATCCGTAGGCTTTGTATTCATTTTTTTGCATAAAAAAATAAACAGCAGCTATTATTGACGCCGCAATAGCAAGACCAATAATATAGGTCTTCCATTTTAAAGCGGTTTTTAATATATCAAAAAGGTTAAAATTAAACTGAGTGTTTTCCATTTAAAAAAATTAATGCGCGAATATACAAATAGATGTTAGATGTTAGATGGTTGATGTTGGGAAATACAGTATACATTCTGAAAACTCTGAAAGCCAAATTCTACATCGAGGCATATCTACCAAACATCGGACTAAACGCTAATCAGCCGATGTATATTGTTTAAGGTAACTGATAATTGTTTCTTTATCCCAAAGTTTAATGAGGTAAACAAATATAAGAAACAGCCCCATATTCAGAAATACTGAAGGCAGGAGTGGAATATGAAGGTATTTGCAACTGCTATTAATAACGAGGAAAGTGATGAAGAGGATAATAAATTTTCCAATCCAACGAAAGGAAGTTGGCAACGCAAATTTTTTCACACAAAAATAAATACTACAGCTTGCCACTATCAGTTGCACAGCGAGTGCGGAAATGCCGGCGCCAATTGCATGCAGGAAGGGGATGAGTGCAAGGTTTAAACCAATACTGATGACGCAACCTAGCAACGCAATTTTTATCAATAAAAAAATATCGCCGTTTGCCGTCAATAAGGTTGAATAAATATACATCACACAGTAGGCCGGGAAACTACAAATCACAAACAAATAAATCATGGGTAATTCGGAGGCTGCATGTTTGTCGAGAAAGAACATGATTTCATGTTTGTACAAAATACTATGCGCTACAATACACAATGATACCGAAATAATAATATTGGCGCTGGTCTTTACAATTTCATGTACATCTGCTTTTTTTGCAATGAGGCGTGTAAACATGGGTAATAAAATTCCGGCCAGAAGAAAGCCTATCATATTTAAGGCATCTAAAATTCGGTATGCCTCGGCATAAATGCTATTCACTTCGGGCCCGTCTATACGTTCGAGTAAAAGTGAATCGCTTCGCATGTAAATTCCCATCAATAAAATGAGCAGTGCATAAGGAATACTTTTGATACAAAAGGATTTCATTTCCTTAAATGAAAAATGTTGGAAATCTATTTTCGTATATCGTTTGATAATAATAATTAGCGAGACTATAATAGAAATTAAATAGGCTCCGAGTTGTGCATATAAATACCATTCAATGAGAAACCTGTTTTTGGTATTAGGATGTAGTAGTAAAAAACCGCAAACCACTATCATAACTATTTTATCTAAAACAGAAAGCACAGAGTCTATTTTGAAATCGTGATTGGCGGAGACATTACTTCGCAAAAATTGTAAGAATGAATTAAAAAACTGTACGGCACCGAGCAATAAAAGAATGTAGAGCGCTTTTCCTGTATAGTGAAATATAAAAGCAATTAAAAAGATAACTAGGAAATAAAAAAATGAGAACAAGCTTTTGGCGACAATCATATTTGGCAGTGACAAGTGTATTTGACTATTGTCATTGGCGATGTTGCGGTTATTATAATTAGTAATGCCAAAATCCAGTACGATACTAAAAATAATAGACAAGCTTAAAAGCGCACTATACAAACCATATTCCTGATGTCCTACAGTTAGTTGTACATTCCGGTCGATGAGAAAAATCCAAACCGGTTTGACCAACATATTGAGCAAGACCATAATGATTAGATTTGACAAAAAATAACGCTTCAGCATACGTTGTAAATTTAGTCTAAAGAAGTTTAAATGCAAATACATTAGACAAAAGGCGTGTAAGTCATGAGTCGTAAGTCGTATGTCGTAAGTCGTAAGTCATGAGTGGAAAAATAGTTCTTAAGTTATTGGGTTATTGGAACTACGTCATTTCATTAACCCAATGACCTAATAACTCAATTTTTTTTCAGAAATAATCTCTTTCATATCGTATTTTCACGACTTGAAATGAGAACGATATAGTAGAATCAGGAATATGCAGTGCAAACAATAAAACTCGCAAATGCTTAACCTCTTAACTCGCAACTCTATAACCCGTAACCAGCTACCCTTAACTCTAAAATACATAACAAAGTAAAACATGCAGAAACAGATACGAAAAAATGATGCGCTTGATTATCATTCAAAGGGAAGACCCGGTAAGATAGAAGTAATTCCAACCAAAGAAACAAAGACCCAGCGCGACTTGGCATTGGCCTATTCGCCCGGTGTAGCAGAACCTTGCAGGGAAATTGCGAAGAACCCCGAAGATGTTTATAAATATACCGCCAAGGGAAATTTGGTTGCGGTCATTACAAATGGAACAGCCGTGTTGGGCCTGGGCGATATTGGCCCACTGGCTTCAAAACCCGTGATGGAAGGGAAGGGATTATTGTTTAAAATTTATGCCGATATTGATGTGTTTGATATTGAGTTGAACACGAAGGATGTGGAAGAATTTATTCGCACAGTGAAAGCCTTGGAGCCTACATTTGGTGGAATCAATTTGGAGGATATTAAGGCGCCCGAATGTTTTGAAATAGAAACGCGTTTGAAAAAGGAATTGAATATTCCTATCATGCATGATGATCAACATGGGACTGCCATCATTTCTTCTGCGGCTTTATTAAATGCAGTAGAGTTACAAGGCAAGTTATTGAGTGATGTGAAGATCGTAGTAAGTGGGGCCGGGGCCTCTGCAATGGCTTGTTGTAACTTGTATGTAGAGCTTGGTGCTAAAATAGAAAACGTTGTTATGTTCGATAGTAAAGGTGCTATCACAAAGTCCCGGACTGATTTAGATACTATGAAGAAGAAATATGCCACTGTCAGAAAAATAAATTCGTTGGAAGATGCGATGAAAGGAGCAGATGTATTTATTGGATTATCGAAAGGCGGTATTGTAAATGCGAAAATGTTGAAAGGCATGGCAAAAAATCCTATTGTATTTGCGTTAGCCAATCCTGACCCTGAGATTGATTATGAAACGGCTGTTACTGCGCGCCCTGATGTCATTATGGCAACAGGTAGAAGTGATTATCCGAATCAAGTAAATAATGTATTAGGCTTTCCGTATATTTTCAGAGGCGCATTAGATGTGCGGGCAAAGACTATTAATGAAGAGATGAAACTTGCGGCTGTGAAGGCGTTGGCGGCATTGGCAAAAAAGCCTGTACCCGAAATGGTAAATATGGTTTATCAGGAAAAGAATTTAATTTACGGTCCTACCTATATTATTCCGAAGCCGATGGATCCGCGTTTGTTACCTGAAGTTTCATTGGCTGTTGCCAAAGCCGCGGTGAAAAGTAAGGTGGCGCAACGTACACCCGATTGGGCGAAGTATGAAGAGGAACTTCAAAATAGATTGGGTAGCGATGATAATATTTTGAAAGTAATTATTAATAAAGCAAAGCAATACAAACAAAAAGTTGTCTTCGCCGATGCCGAGAATTTTAAAACCTTAAAAGCCGCACAATTGGTGAAAGATGAAGGAATTGCGATTCCTATTTTATTAGGTAATGTAAAAAAGATAAAAGCCATCACAAAAGAAAATGGATTGGATTTGTCGGGCATTGAAATCATTGACCCAAAGTCGGATGAAAATGAACAGAAGCGAAATATGTTTGGTGAAAAATTGTTTGCCAACCGAGGACGAAAAGGATATAATTTGTATGAAGCAAAAAAAATAATGCGGGAGCGAAATTATTATGGTTGCATGATGGTTGAGCATGGCGAAGCAGATGCATTAATAACCGGATTAACACGTAAATATCCGGATACATTGAAGCCTGTGTTAGAAATTATTGGTGTCGATAAAAAAGTAAATAAGTTGGCGGGTATGTATGTGATGCTTACAAAAAAAGGCCCGATTTGTTTTGCCGATACTACCATCAATGAGTTTCCGTCGGCGCAAGATTTGGTTGATATTACGATGTTAGCGGCTGAAAATTTAAGTAGCCTGAATATTAAACCACGTGTGGCTATGTTGTCCTATTCTAATTTCGGTTCTAGCAGTTTAGATGAAGCCAAAAAAGTGCAAGAGGCTGTCGGTATATTACATGAGCGGTATCCGGATTTAATTGTTGATGGGGAAGTGCAGGGGAGTGTGGCCTTTAATAGTGAATTATTGAAAGAGAATTATCCGTTTAGTACATTAATAAATAATAATCCAAACATTCTAATTTTTCCCAACTTGGCAGCCGGTAATATTGCCTATCATTTGATGATGGAACTTG
Organism: Bacteroidota bacterium; assembly: GCA_031410275.1. Lineage (GTDB taxonomy): Bacteria > Bacteroidota > Bacteroidia > Chitinophagales > Chitinophagaceae > OLB11. Next base: position 169 of record JANNYV010000467.1, on the reverse strand, counting down.
GAAATTCGGAAGCTGTTGGCCCGATTCTTTTAGGACTTAATAAATCTGTGCATGTATTACAATTGGGAAGTTCTGTTCGTCAAATTGTAAATATGGTGGCTATTGCTTCCGTTGATGCATATGTGAAAAGGAAGAAGAAGGGATGATTGGTTGAGAGTTGAGCGTTGAG
>JANNYV010000466.1:0-6655 GCA_031410275.1 Bacteroidota bacterium | reverse complement strand
ATATCCAAAAAAATTAAATCCGGTTTAAGTTGATGAATAAATTCTATACCTTCCTTTGCATTTTTTGGATATTGAAATGCCGGACAAAAATGGGTTTGAAATGCTGTCTGAAATAAATCAAATTCACTTTGAAGTGATCTTCACCACAGCCTATCATGAATATGCTGTGAAGGCATTTCGTTTTAGCGCCATTGATTATTTACTCAAACCAATTGATCCGGATGAATTGATGAGTGCGGTTAAAAAATTTGAAGAAAAAACAAACTCCACTTCTTCGCAGCAAGTTGAACTGTTGAAACAAATGTGGAATCAATTTTCAGGAGTCAAAACAAATTCAAGAGAACATCAAAAAATTGTTTTATCGAATCAGGATGGTTTAAATATTATTGATGTAAAAGATATTATTTGGTGTGAAGCATTGGGCAGCTATACAAAATTCCATTTGACGAATAAGACAACCATTGTTGTTTCAAAAATCATCAAAGAGTATGAAGAAATTTTATCAGAGTTTCAATTCCTGAGAGTGCATCAAACGTATATTGTGAACATCAATTATATTTCAAAATATATTAAAGGCGACGGCGGTCAATTAATCATGCTTGATGGAACAGAAATAGAAGTATCGCGAAGAAAAAAAGATGAAGTACTTGAAGTCATTGGACGCATAGTAAGATGATGAAAGGTATTTGTGCTTATTTAATTTCCTTTTATCATGTTTGCAGACTCGTTTTTTCAAAATACCAATGACTTTGCAGCTCTCTTTAAATGCGTTAATTTTATTCAATGTTCCAAAGCCTTCCACCACTTCTGTGTTAGACAAATTAACTATCGGGATCACACGATGGGACTTTTCACGATTTTGTTGAAAAGTCCCATTTTTATTTGGGCTGTAATCCTTGCTGATATTGAGTAATAGAGAAACGGCTTCATTCAATTTCGGTGTTCGACTTTCATTTTTGTTATAAACTAACTTTTCTGCAAAAACCGAACATGTAATCGCTTGCTTTGTACTAATTGAATAATGTGAAATAAAAAAGGGCGTAGATAAATTTATCCGCGACCCTTTGCATAGTTTATTGTGTATGATGTGTTTTTACATGAAAGCGTTTGCCATTCCTAAGATGGATGCGAGCATGATTACACATTTCCAACAGTTCATTCTGTTCATTTTCATTTTGTTTAAAATTTAGGATGTAAAAATACATGGTGTTTAGAATATGGGTTGTTAAAATTTATGTCTTACAGCACTCGTCCAATTTCTCGTAGGCAACGGGGTCAGCCTTTATTTCGTCTGCATCATAACCCATTTTTGAAATAGCTGTTTCTATTTTTTCAGGTGTCGCTTTCAGCGGATTATAGACAACAGTGATAGTGGTGTCCTTCATGTTTATTTCATATGTTTTAATACCCTTGATGTTATACATTTCCCGCTCAAATCGTCCTCCACAACTTTCACATTTTTTGCACTGGTCACAATGGCTAGAGGTTTTGATTACTGCCTTTGCAGTTCTCTTTTTTGCTGGGCAAAAACGGGTGTTAGCATTAGGAATGCAATAAATAACATTGCTGTTTTTTTATGTTGTTCTTTAACTTGTTCAATTTTTTGATTTTTATGTTAATAAATAATTTTCTATTCTTCTTCCTCAGTATTTTTCATTTTCATTAATAAGGTATATGCCCCTTTACTAACAAAATTAGTGTTACTTCTATCTAAGGTATCGGTAAACGATATTTGCGTATAGCCATTTTCATTATTTTGAATATTCACTTCAACCATTTCATACTTTTGATTCTCTTTTACTGCAAAAACATATTGCTTACCTTCAAAACGCACAATGGCATCCGTTGGGATAACGAATCCAGTATGACTTTGAATTTCAATTTCAGCATTCATAAACATACCCGGTATTAAAATCTTATCGTATTGTTCAAAGTGGCAATGCACCTCAATGCTGTGGCCTTGATTCACATCTTTGCCAATTAAAATGATACGACAAGGATATTTACGTGAAGGGTTACTATTTGTGTAAGCCATCAACGTTTGACCAATGAATAGTTTATCAATATCTTTCTCAAAAACATTCAAAGCAAGATGTATGTCTGAAGGATTTACCAATTCAAATAATATATCTGATGGATTCACATACTTACCAATGTTGACATTTACTTTTGAAACATAACCACTAATGGGCGAAGGAATATTAATACCCCTTGATAAATTACTTACGGAAAGATTGTAGGGGTTGATACCAATTAGTTTTAACTTTTCACTCAACGATTTTACCAATATATTTTGCGAAGCATATTCTGCTTTTGCTTGTTGAAATACTTTGTCGCTAACTGCTTTGCTTTTGTTCAACTCCGACTGCCTGTTATATTCTGCTTCGGCATATACAATTTTTGCTTTGGCTGTTAAGTAGTCTTGTTGCATGGTAATATATTCTTGGTCTTCCATAATAGCAATCGTTTCGCCTTTGCTAATGTGCATACCGGGCAATAGTTTGGTGGACTTAACATAGCCGCCTAAAGGAACACTAACACTAACTGCATTTTGCGGTGGGGCATCAATACTACCATTCACTTTGAGTAATGAGGACATACTTTTTTGTTCAAGCCTGACAGTTTCAATATCTGCATTTTTACGTTGCGCCATGGAAAGTTCAACTTCATCTTCTTTCGCAGTTTCTCCCATGGGTTCTGTATTTTTTTGTTTGGTTCCGCATGAAGAAAAACAAACGATTGCTAGAATGTATATTATATACTTTGTCATTTTAATAATTTATTTAGAAGTTAAATAATTGAGTTGAATAATGGTTTGGTTCAGTTCTTTAATGGTATCTACATAGCTACTTTGAATATTGGTTGCAGTATTGATAAGCATCATCCATTCTAGGTAATTAATTTCTCCGTTGAGGAATTGAAGATTTGCAGTTTGAGTTATCGTATTTGCATTTTTCAAACCAGTATTTTCAAAATAGTTTAGCGTTTTTATTTGGGCTGTATACTTTTTATATGCTAGTTCATATTCTGCTTTTAATGTTTGTAAACCATCTTGGTATTTATTTTTAGACATTAATTCTGCAATACTTGAAGCGTTAATTTTTGCTTTCTGCGATTTGGCAAACAATGGAATAGTAGTTTCTATTTGAATAGCACTAAATCTATGCAATGCCTTGTATTCAACATTGTTTGCGCCTATGCCACGAATACTTTGGTTATTGTAACCAATGGAAACATTTGGCAAGAGTTTAGTCTTTTCTAAAGCAGTCATTGAAACAGAAATACTGTTTTGTTGTTCCAAATATTTTATCTGTGGGTGAGTATTCACTAACCCAACATCAAAAGGCACAGTAGTGAATAATTTTGAATTCTCAACAACAGGAACAAATGTAGTATAGGTATTCAATAATAACTGAAATTGCAATTGCAATATTTCAAAATCATTTTGAAGTTGAGTGAGTTGCAGTGCTATTTGCCCTTGTTGTGTTTCGGCTGTTATCTTTTCTAACACATTGCTTTCCCCTGCATTAAATCTTAATAATGCTTTCTCCTGAAATGATACGTATAAGCTATCAGTATGTTGCAGAATAATTTGTTTCTGTTGCAAGTAAACCATAGTATAATAAACCTCAGCAACTTGTTTTTTTAATTCAGCCTCCTTTACAGCCACTCCCAACACACTACTTAGATAGTGGTCATCTTGCAACGCTTGTTGTTTTCGATACACAATCGGAAAACCAAAAGACTGTGAAATACCAAACTTGCTATCAAAGTAATTTGAATTAATTTGCCCATATTCGCTTGTAATAATTGCATGTGGAATATCTGAAGTAGATGATCTCAATTTATTTTGGTAGTCTGCATTTAGTACCTCATTTTTAATCTTCAAATTATTCTGCATGGCGGTATCAATGGCAGACTTCAATGAGATCGGTATTTGCGCATTTATATTTTGAAATGATACCAACAGAATAAGTATGAATGAAGCTATTATGTTAGAATTGCTTTTTTCTACTTTCTTAATTCCAATTTTTTCAAAAAGTATGTAAAGAATCGGCAACACAAAGAGTGTTAGAAACGTGGCTATCAGCAAGCCTCCAATAACAACTGTTGCTAATGGCCGTTGCACCTCCGCACCTGCTCCGTTGCTTAGTGCCATTGGTAAAAAGCCAAGCGAAGCAACAAGCGCTGTCATAAGCACTGGTCTCAAACGATGTTTTGTCCCTTGCAATACAATTTGCCGAATATCCATTTCACCTGTGTCCTTTATTCTATTAAATTCTGAAAGCAACACAATTCCGTTCAATACCGCTACACCAAACAAAGCAATGAATCCGATACCTGCACTAATACTAAAAGGCATCCCTCTTACTGCTAAAAATAATATACCACCGATAGCAGAAAGGGGAATGGCTGAATAAATAAGTAAGCCTTGTTTAATAGAACCAAATGCGAAATAGAGGAATAAAAAAATGAACAGTAAGGAAAGTGGGACTGCGATTGATAAACGTTTTTTAGCCGCTTCCAAATTTTCAAACGCTCCACCATAAGTAATATAATAGCCTGAAGGTAATTTTATTTTTCTTTCAATTTTGGATTGTAAATCTTTAACTATGCTTTGCACATCTCGACCTTTTACATTGAAACCAACAATTATTCGTCTCTTGGCATCATCACGTTGAATTTGATTGATACTTTCCTGAATAGAAACATCCGCTACTGAGTTTAATGGAATTTGCATTCCTTGAGGTGTTGCAATTAATAAATTTTGTACATCCTCTAAATTCTGCCTTTGCTCTCCTGCTAGTCGAACCACCAAATCAAATCGCTTTTCATCTTCATAAATGAGACCACTACTTTGGCCTGCAAATGCAGTATTGACTACCTTATTGATATCTTGAATATTCAAACCATATTGTGCAATTAAATTTCTCTTATACTTAATAATGAGTTGAGGCAACCCATCTAAAGGTTCTACATAAATATTTTCAGCACCTTCCACTTTACTTGCTACATCCCCTAACACTTTAGAGTACTTAGAAAGTGTGTCCAAATTTTCACCAAAAATTTTGCACACCACATCTTGTTTTGCACCTGTCATTAGTTCATTGAAACGCATTGCGACAGGATATTGAAAACTATAAGTCACACCGGGTATATCTTTCAACGCTTCACTCATCTTATCTGAAAGTTCATCCCAAGTTTTAGCAGATGTCCATTCGGACTTATCTTTCAAAATAATCATCATGTCTGATGCTTCCATTGGCATTGGGTCGGTCGGAATTTCTCCGCTTCCTGATTTGCCAACAATTTTTTCTACTTCTGGAAATTTAATTAATAAAATGTGTGCTGATTTCATTATCGCCTCTGATGATGTTGTGATATTACTTCCTGTCAATACCCTGGTTTCAACAGCGAAATCTCCTTCGGGTAATTCAGGAATAAATTCGCCACCCATTCTTGAAAGAACAAATACTGACATCAACAATAAACAAATGGTTACACCGATGGTAGCTTTTGGGAAATTTAATATCCTCTCTAAATACTTTTGATGGATGTTAATAAAGAAATCCATCATCTTATCTGAAATATTTTTTTTGTGTGAAACATTTTTACTCAAAAACAAAGCACTCATCATTGGAATATAAGTCAATGAAAGAATGAATGCACCAAGCAACGCAAAGGCAACTGTTTGAGCCATTGGCTTGAACATTTTCCCTTCAATTCCTTCTAACGTAAAAATTGGGAGATACACAATAAGAATTATGATTTGTCCGAATACCGCACTATTCATCATTCTGCTCGCAGAGTTGTTTACAGTAATATCCATTTCACTTTGATTTATCCTTGTCATGCCCTCTAATTTTTTACTGTAAACCAAACTATGCATAACCGCTTCTACAATAATGACTGCTCCATCCACTATCAACCCAAAATCTAACGCTCCTAAACTCATTAGGTTCCCACTTACGCCAAACATATTCATCATTATTACTGCAAACAACATAGACAAAGGGATTACAGAAGCCACCAAAAAACCGGCTCTCAAATTTCCTAAGAACAAAACCAATACAAAAATAACTATCAATGCCCCCTCCAATAAATTTTTCGTAACCGTACTTATTGCACTATTGACCATTTTTGTTCTGTCTAAAAATGGCTCTAACTCAACACCTTCAGGCAAGGTCTTTCTAATTTGTATGATTTTTTCTTTCACATCTTGAATAACTCGGCTACTATTCTCGCCTTTCAACATCATGACTACTGCACCTGCTACCTCACCTTCATCATTATAAGTAATTGCACCATATCGTGTAGCATTTCCAATACGGACTTCCGCAATATCATTCACTAATAGTGGTGTTCCGTTTGAGGTATTCTTGACAACAATATTTTTAATGTCGTCAATATTTCCTATCAATCCTTCTGCTCGAATATATAAAACAGTTGAAGCTTTTTCGATGTATGCTCCACCTGTGTTTTCATTATTTTTTTCTAACGCTGTAAACACATCATTGATTGTAATTCCGTTTGCTTTTAAGGTGGATGGATTAATGGCAATTTCATATTGCTTTACTCTGCCACCAAAACTACTTACGTCGGCAACACCTTTTACACCAATTAATTGTCTGCGTACTATCCAATCTTGAATGGT